>PLXT01000074.1 GCA_003151535.1 Methanobacterium sp. | reverse complement strand
ATAGAACAAAATAGAACAAAATAGATAGAAACAAAAACAAAACAAAAAAAACAAAAACAACTTTGTATTAAACCAAAGTAAATAATTCAGATTATTTACTTTGTGTGAGGGGGGGGTGGGGGGTACGCTAGTGACCCCCCACAAAGTAAATAATTCAGATTATTTACTTTGTGTGAGGGGGGTGGGGGGGTACGCTACTTCGTAAGCGCTCTGCTTTAGTGACCCCCCACAAAGTCAAATAAAAGATCCATGCCATATTCCTATGACAAGCTGTGATCCCTTATTCTTCCGCAATCTGTATCCCACCATCTTCTAATTTATTATATTTTGCAAACATCTAGTGTATAATTTAAGTCTAGTATAATGTCGTATTAAAATACTTTTTCAAAAGTATGATGGAATACTTCTAACCCGCATAATGAAATTTGGTTAGCCAGATGAATGCATCCGGGGTGAATATTGATTTTTCTCTTTATTCCTAAAAAGACTGGTTCAAATATATCGTAAACCAGATTAAGTATTTTCAATAGAAGAAATATTCTTTAGAACCCACCTTTTTTTTATATTTTTTAAAAGTATGGTTTTCTAGGTTTGTACGATCTTCCTCCATTCCCAAAAGAATCACGTACAATATTTTGAATTTAACAGAAACTTAACAATCCTGTAATGATTATTATTACTCAGCTCATCAAACCAGAGGCCAACTTTATGTAACCGGGCTATGGCTCCCGGATAATTCTAGTTATTCATTTTGGGTGAACTGAATACTTACGTGTATTCATGGACGAAATTAGTACAATATTGGATTGGTCGCATTAAGTAATTTTTGGTTTCAAATTTTTTGGGGGGTCACTTGGGGGGTCACTAGAGCAAAGCGTCTTACAAAGTAGCGTACCCCCCCATCCCCCCTCTACAAATTTATACAATTTACTTTGAACTTTCAGCGACGTAATTTGACTTTATTATAATGAGATACAGTGCCCCCTCACATGTGTTAACACAGACGCAAGGCTTAGGCCAATTTAATCTTAGTGCTTTAGCGATTTGATTAAATGTGGCTCATGTGAGGGGGGCTCATAATGAGATACAGTGCTCCCTCACATGGGCCACATTTAATCAAATTGCTAAAGCACACGGATTAAATGTGGCCCAAGCCTTGCGTCTGTGTTAACACATGTGAGGGGGGGATTATGGGAGGCCACCACTGAAAAATTGAATGTCAAAAAATCTTAAGTTGGGGAACAAGTCAGTTATTAAAATCTCGGCAAATGTAATAATCTGAGTAAATGAAATTATTATTATTATTAGATGTTAAGTGGTATCCACCCGATACAATGGATCTTTTATGACAGTGAATGTCGATAACTTCACACAAATTATTATTTAAAATTCGCTTTATTGGTGATTGGTAATTCATTGGTTATTTTAGCTAGTTCACTCTAGTGCAGGACGATGGCTGATGGAATCAATTTATCAATACGGCACTTTGTGGGGGTACGCATTCGTGTTTACAACAGACGCTAGGCTCGGACGAATGCCGAAACCCCCATGTGCAGCCTAGCGTCAAGCCTGCGTCTATTATTATATATATATATATAGGCGTAGACTTGAAGCCTAGCGTCGGTGTGAACCAATAAAACACAGACGCAAGGCTTAGCCCCTCTACCAATTTCCCCCATTTACTTTGACTGATTTGCGTCTGTGTTAACACATGTGAGGGGGGGCTCATAATGAGATACAGTGCCCCCTCACATGTGAGAGGAGAATCGTCAGGAAAGACCCCACAAAAAAATTGAAACCACTATTGACTTGAAATAGTACCACATTATATATAAGAAAAAGTGCACATTCTATTGTAAAACTAAGCATATATATTTATTTTAATTTTTACAAGCCTAGCATCTCACAAACCAAGAATCAGTCTAGCGTCTATTGTTTTGCAAGCATAGCATCTCATAAACCAATACTTTTTTAAGTATAAATATGTCACGTATCTCTTTATTTATTGATGGACTTAATAATGAGCATCTTTATCTTCAATCTGATAATGAGAATATCAGTACATTTACTCATCGAACTGACACTTCGATTTCTCTTCGTGCCAGGTATATTGGATCAAGTACACGTCTTGGAGAGAAAGGGGAGGTAATTAACAGTAGTGGTTCGATTATTCCGAGAACAATAAATATACTTTTCAAAAATATAACAAAATTAGATGAAGATGAAGGTGATGTTGTATATTCTGTTATAATCAATGAAAACGATATTACTGAAGCATTTAAGAGTCTTGAGCTTGTACCTTCAATAACCATAAAACAAGTTAATGGTGCAACAGTCATCATTTATTTGAGAGACCTCCACCGATTTGGAAAAACAGTCGAAATCTCTGGGTGTTCTTTAAATTTTGAGTAGTTGAAACTGTGGGCAAATAGAAGAAAATAGATAGAATAGATTAAAAAACTGGGGGTAACCCCCTAGATAGAATAGATTAAAAAACAAAAACAAAACAAAAAACAAAAACAAAAAAACAACTTTGTATATAATGTTCTCCTTTGGCAGAGGGGGGTATGCTACTTTGTAATCGCTCTGCTTTAGTGCCCCAGGAGAACGCATTCGTGTTTTATTGGTTCACACCGACGCTAGGCTTCAAGTCTACGCCTATATATATATATATAATAGACGCCTAGCTTGACGCTAGGCTACATGCAATGCAGTATTTACATATATAATAATAGACGCAGGCTTGACGACAGGCTTCACTGGACGACAGACGCTAGGCTCGGGCGAATGCCGAGACCACGAAAAAATTGAAACCTTTCTTTCCTTGAAATAGTCTAAACCCAATGTAAGGAAATCGCCACTTACTTACTTACTTACTTACTTACTTACTTACTTACTTTATATTTTTGCAATACTTTTTCTAAAAGTATAACTTACTTACTTCGTTATGTCTGATATCTTTTCAAAGAAATTTGAGATTGCTTGGGCTAAGCTTAATGAGTGTCAGTTTGATCTTCCTGACGAAATCAAGCCATTGATGAAAGAGGCACTTCAAACAGCTGGTTTTGCTACGGTTATTACTATTAGTAACACTAGTAATACTAACACTGAAACCAAAACCAAGAAGATGTCAAGCTATAACATCTTCATGCAACAAAAAATGGCTCTACTCAAAGCAGAGGGAGTTGCTTCGGGAGAACGCATGGGAAAGGTTGCTAGCTTATGGAAGGCCTTATCTGATGAGGATAAGGCTCAATTCAAGGCTAGTAATCCTGGCACTACGGGTACAACTACTAAAGTCTCATCTGATCCATCCAAAGCCAGAAAGCTAACTGGTTATCAGCTATATGTCAGGGAAACTATGCCTGAAGTTAAGGCAGATACTAGTGTTATTCCTACAGAGCGATTGACAGCGATCGGAAAGAAATGGAAAGCCTTAACAGAAGATGAGAAAACCATCTTCAAAACCAAAGCATCCACCCAATAAACACACAGAAATAGATAGATAGAATAGATAGATAAAAAAAAAGAAAAAACAAAACAAAAAACAACTTTGTATTGGGGTATAATCTCTAGTAACACATTGGTATGGCCATATTTTTTGGTGTATTAAATACATGTTTTTTATATGAAAAATAATTTCTTAATTATCTTTTATAGTTTTGCGATACTGTTTTAATTTTGCGATATTTTTGAAATAGTATATAAATGATAACTAAATTTACTATTTTTGGTGAACGTTGTAGTGGAACTAATTTTTTAGAACATGCGATTATTGAAAATTTTGGTCTTCAATTAACGTCTAAATATGGTTGGAAACATTTTTTTGGGTTTGATAAATATGATACGCCAGATTGTGATCAAACTTTATTTATTGGGATTGTTCGAAATCCTTATAAATGGATGAATAGTTTCTATAAAAATCCCCATCATTTACATGATGGACTAAAAAGAAACCCAGAGTCTTTTTTTACTCAAGAATTTTGGTCTTTTCATAGCACAAAAGAGAAACATGGACAAGAAATTATGGAGGATCGTAACATCAATACGAAACGACGCTATAAAAATATCTTTGAAAGTCGTCAAGTTAAATGTCGTTATTTATTGAATGAGATGCCAAAAAAGGTCAAATATTATATTTTGATCAAATATGAAGATTTAAGGGATCGATATGACCAAACAATGGATCGAATTATGGGAATTTCAGCGGATCTCAAAAAGAAACATGATAAATATGTTCGAATAGATAGTTATAAAGGTGAAACTAAACAACCATTTACAATTAATGAGCAAGAAGTTTTGAATCGTAAGAGGATTAGTTCGAACCTTAATGTTGAACTTGAAAAAAGATTGGGTTATCAGGTTGATACTGTAGTGAAACCACCTGTTCCCGTAACAAAGATTGTAAAAACACCAATTAAAATTGCTGTTTTTAACCCACCAATTGGTCATTATTCCTAGACGCTAGGCTTAACCCCACAAATTATTTAAATATACAACAAGTATATACACATATATGTCAAAAATAATAATTACTTTGATTATTTGTCTTATTGTGATTTTTATTTATGAAATGGTCATGTCACATCTTCGTCAGATGGATCGACGAAATATTTATATATTGGCTACACGTCGTGCCAAACAACTTGGTCGGAAATTAATTGTCATTGGCGATCCTCATAATGGTATTGGAAGTGGTCTTTATAATTTGGCTAATTATCATCCATATAAGTGTAATGATATTATGATTGATTATCTACCATGCAAAAAATGTAAAAGTAATAAAACTTGTAAGGTTATGGATGGTGATATTGTTCAAATGCTTCAAAAATTAGAAGATGATAAGTATGTCATATTTGCCAGTGGTGTACTTGAATATGTCCCTCATATAAAAGAATCAATCAAAGAGATTAATCGAGTAGCTGGATCATCTGATAATATTTTTATTTTTCATGTCCAACCATATAGTTTAATTGCTTATTTATATCCGGGATTTCTTTTAGGTCATGAAAATGCTAAAAATATTATATCAAATGCACCCCCTTATAGTGATCATATAATCTTTAAAAAAATATAAAAATCTGATTACATTATTTTGTGTTTAATATCAGTTATATTAAACACAAAATACAACACAAAATGGAAAATGTCGATTTATTCTTTTACCAAGAATTATATGGAATCATAGGAGAATACATTGAAATAACTCCCAAAGAACGTCATCAGTGCTTGAAAGATTTAGAAACAGCTCAATCAGAAATTCGAATCAATCACCTCAAATGCTTATTTGAATTACAAATGAAAATAAACTATCATGAAAATACTGTTTATGTTGAA
The DNA here is from genome assembly GCA_003151535.1 of Methanobacterium sp. Classification (GTDB taxonomy): domain Archaea; phylum Methanobacteriota; class Methanobacteria; order Methanobacteriales; family Methanobacteriaceae; genus Methanobacterium_B. The sequence continues at coordinate 6,085 of PLXT01000074.1, read as the reverse complement.
AAAGCAGAGTTTTATCAAGAAACCTTATTAAAGGTCTCTATATTTGCTTTTGCATTGTGGAAACGATATCTCACAGAGCAATTCAGAATTTACAGAGAGACTGTTACTAAAACACCATATCATCCTAAAGCCTGTGTCTGTTATAAACAAAATATTATACCTTTTGATGAATGGGAGGACGAAATTTATATTAAAAATTCTTAAAATTTAAAAAGTTTTAATTAATTAAATGAATATATATTAAATATATTAGTACATATTCATTTAAAGTATGATTTCCAATATAAATTTAGTCAAATCAACCCTACAAACTGATATGAATATGGTCATACCAGTCGATGTGAAAGATATTGAATCATCATTGGGTACATCTTTTCATGACTTGTCAAAATCAGAAAATTTTGAAGATAGACAAATGTATGATTTTTTTATAAACCTACTTGATGAATTGTTTGGAAAACATGATAATATTCAAATTAACAAAGAATGTGAAACTGAGAAAAATCAAGAATTAATTAAAAGTCAATGGAATATAATTAAAAGTTATTTTAAAATCACTGCAAGTGTTAAACACACACAAAGATGTGTTAGACAAACAATTCAACATAGTGTTAATTATCTTAACCATAAATATCAATTCACACAACCCATTAAGTTCAACACAATTCAAAAAAATGTCAGAGTTAAAAAGAGAGTAATTAGTTTATGTTATACTGAATTTTCATTGACATAATAGCTCATTATATAAATTATTTGCAAGTTCAATTCGAAAAATTTATATTGTAGGGAATAAATATACAATAAAAATGAGTCATCAATACTCAAACCTCATCAATCATCTAAGTGACATAACTGAAAATGAAATTGAAATTGTCACAGAAGGAGCTGTAACTCCTCTTGTAAAAATTCATGTAGGCAAGTTAAAATCAAAAGTTTCTGTACTAACTCACAATTTAGTTATAGAAAAAAATAATTCTGAAGTAAACGAAAAAATAAAATTAGAGCAATGGATTCAACAATTTCGTGTTTCTAAAGGTCAACCGTTTACACATACTTCATTAAAGGGTGGTATTTATAACATACCTATTATATCTCTCAAGTCATTACACAAATTAATTAAAGATTCTGAGAATCCTCAACATTTAAGTGAGAAACATCCCGAACGAGCTTCATCTATATGTATCGATTTCGATTTTCGCCAATCAGTTGAATCAACTACAAGAATCTTTGATCTTGATTATTTAACTAAAATTGTCGAATTGTATAATCATCATCTCCAAAAAATGGGAATTTCGGATCAAATGACTTTGATGGTAGTTGTTCTTTATAGAGATAGTGGTTATATTGACACTAAATCAAATCTTTTTAAGGATGGGTTTCATGTCCAGTACCCCAATCTTGTGATCGATTATGATAGTCAATACGAACTCCGTTTGAGAGTGATTGAAGATCTCAAGAAATGTAATTGGATGCCCAAAACAACAAATACACTTGAAGATATTGTTGACAAAGCAGTTATTTCCAAAAATAATTGGCTTCTCTATGGTTGTTCGAAACCCGAATTATCTGCTTATAAAGTTAGACATGTATTTCAACCAATTGATGGACACTTAACCATCATCGAACCCAAATATACACAATTGAAATGGACTAATCTTTTGTCACTTCAACTTATGGATTCAAAACAAATTACTTTAACTTATTGGATTCCAACTCTTGCTGTAATTGCTCCAACCATTGAAATTGCAAAAAAACATCCAAAACTACGAAAAACAACTGTTTCAAAATCGGAATTGGAAACCATTAAAGCATTAGTTAGTATTCTTTCAAAAGAAAGAGCAGATTCACAAAAAACATGGATCAATGTTGGATTGTGTTTGCATAATTTGTGTTCGAGTCTACTTGATAGCTGGATTGATTTTTCCCGAAAATCATTAAAATTCGAAGAAAATGAGTGTCAGAAATTATGGGAGAAAATGACCATTAAAGAAACAGGTGGATTGGGTTTAGGATCTCTTTATCTATGGGCGAAACTTGATAATCCATTAGAGTATCAAAAAATTAATACTTATTATATTCGATCATTTATCTTAAAATCAATTTCGCAAACAACACAAGATTGTGCTAAAGTTTTATATGAAATGTATAAATATGAATTCAAATGTGCATCCGTCAAAAAGAATATTTGGTATCAATTTTCGAATCATAAATGGCAACAAATTGAGAGTGTTGTTCTTCGAAATCGCATTGGAAATGAATTAATTAGGGAATATTTAAGGGTTACTGCCTATTATACAAATCAAGCCATTAATTCAACAGATGAAAATGAAGTTGATAAATTTCATCAAAAACAAAAAAATCTCACAGACGTTACATATAAATTAAGAGATATTCAATTCAAAAAAAAAATCATTGAAGAATGTGCTGGGTTCTTTTATGAAAGAGACTTTGAAGAAAAATTCAACTTGAATCCTGATTTATTATGTTTTGATAATGGTGTGTATGATTTAAGTTCCGATACATTTCGGGATGGTTATCCTGAAGACTATATTACAATCTCAGTTGGATATGATTACATCAAAGTTGATGAAACGGATAAAAATATTATTTGCATTTATGCATTCATATCGTCGATTTTTCCTGATCCTGAAATGAGAGATTATATGTTAGTTCTTTTGGCATCTTTTTTAGAAGGAAGAAATCCACATGAAAAATTTTATGTTTTTACTGGAAGTGGTGGGAATGGAAAATCGAAATTAGTTGAATTTTTTGAAATAGTTTGTGGAAAGTACGCTCAAAAAATACCATCAACTGTTTTCACTCAAAAAAAAGCAAGTTCAAATTGTGCTTCTCCTGAATTAATTGTCTTAGTTGGTGCACGATTTGCATCAACTGAAGAACCTGATGAAGATGGAAAATTTAATACCGGATCAATGAAAGAATATACTGGAGGAAGTTTAATATCACTGAGAGGTCTTTTTAAAGATCAGATTAGCTTTAAACCTCAGTTTAAATTGGCATTTTGTTGTAATACTCCTCCTAAAATGGATCATAAAGATGGTGGAGCAAAGAGACGAACACGAATTATCTATTTTGGATCAAAATTTGTTGATAATCCCGATCCATTAAATCCGAATGAATACCAAATTGATCCATTGTTAAGCGAAAAATTCGATCAATGGAAACAAGCTTTCATGTATATTTTACTAGAACATTATAAAACTTATAAAAAAAGTGGTTTAAAAGAACCAAAATCAGTTTTACTTACAACAGCTGATTATTGGGCAGAAAGTAATGAAATTAAATCATTTGTTAATGAATATCTTGAAAAAGATGAGATCTCTGGAAAAGATTCAAATGGTAAAGATATAATAATAGCGAATTCATATGTCATATTAGATGACATATGGAATAAATTTAAAAAGTCTGATTTTTATGATAACAAATTGAAACTTCTTAAAAAAACAGCTTTTGCAGTTGATTTGCAAAAAATAATTGGCAAATACAGTGAGAGACCAATGTTTAAAGGAAAACAACTAGGATCAAAGTTTGCTTTTATTGGATGGAAATTAATTACACAAGATGGTCAAACTAAACCTGATGAGATTCCACAATATATTCTAAAAAATGATTAGGTATAATCTAATTTTATATTAGTTTAAATAGTTCAAAAAGTTCAACAAAATCAAAGACTTTTTATTTATCATATAAAGTTTTTATGATCCTGAGAATTTTTCGAACTATTGAACTCATGAATTATTTACTTAAAAATGTAAATAATTCATATATTTTTCATTAGTTCAAAAAAAATTACATTAGTTCAAAAAAATTACATTAAAAAATTTACATTGGTTATACCTAACCATAGTTACAACTGAAAATGTTTATTGATCATAATATGATTATTTATATTTAATTATCACTATGATCCGAAAATAGTTATCAATCATCTGTTCTGAAAAAATCAGCCAATAAAAATTGTTTATCACACAACATAAATAAATATGTGTTTTTAATAATATTCTTAAATTTTTCTGATGTTTCATACGGCATTAACAGTTTACTAATATTCAATGAATATTCGTTTCTCAATTTAATGCCTAATTGATCATTAATATTCCATATTTGTTGCCTCTTTTCAGGTGTCAAATTACATGGACAATTAAAATTCCAAACGGATGGACCATGACCAACATCTTTTTTATATGAAATAAGAATTTCTTCACCAACTAAGATTGGTTTTATGGCATAAACAGCCACATAATGAATTGTTATACCTTGCCATTCCGCTTTATCTGCAATTATACTAATTGCATTAGGATTGCAACTATGATTGAATTTTGATATTTGGTCGCCAATTAAAAATTCATCATCATTTGAACCTCCAAAACTATTATGTTTTAATTTTTGTAAAATAACTGGATCTATGGGTTCAGTATCAAAATTCAATTGAAGTCTTGGATATAATTCATCATATAAAGATATATCAGAACCTATTAATCACAAACAATTTGATGTTGAACCTGAAAAGGTATGTTCTAGTAATAATAAATCATTAGTAGATATATCCTTTTTAGCATAAACTGATTTATATCCAGTTTTATCTACATTATAAATTGATTGATTTATATAAACGGAGTTAACATAACTTGATTGTATCTTATCTGCCATTATATTTAGATTTAGATTTAAAGTCAGTTTTAAATCTAAATCAATTTTAACTTTTAATAAAAGTTTCGACTAATTATATTAATATTACATCGAATTATAAGACACCATTTAGGCATTTTGCCATCGTTCTCCTATAGCAAAAGTGCGGTGTTGGCTGATCACGACAAGCTTTATCAGCAAAATCAGCACATAACGGTTGATATGGTTGGTCTAATCTCCAAAAATACTTATATCCTTGTGGAGATATTCCTCTCTTTTCAAGTGATAACCCATCACACTTTGAGTTACCACTACATTTTTGACTAGCTTCCATCATCGCCAAAATCTTTGGATCACGTGGCATTTCACCTTCATCAGCACTGGGTGATCTAGCAGGAAACCATATAGGGGGCTCAGGATAATTTTTCCATACGTACGGTCTCCAAGATTCAGTCCACCTGTAACCTATTTTTTCAGCTCTTCGATATGGATGACCGACAGGAGAAACGTCTTTGTATGCGAGAGGGGGATCATGTATCTCTGAATTTTGTTTCCCACAAGTGTCTTGATTTTGAACAGTTGACGGTCTTATAGCTTCTAATTGATGGGGATAGGTTGATAAATCAGGTGATTCAATAGGTGATGCGGGTGCACCTCTCAAAGGCCATGGTTTATCAACAACAAAGCCGTCGACTTGAGTGGGTACAGTAAATAAACATATGAGAATGATACCAATAAGTATTATAAAACAACCAATAGAGCAATTATCCATTGTATATAAAAGTTGCTTAGAAAAAAAATGATTTATCAGAAAGTTTTTCTAAAAGTATGATATATAAATAGGAATAGAAACAATGAATAATTTTTTATATCTCCTGATTGTTGTCGTATTAGTTATTCTTGGAGAAAAAATGCTAGTTTCCCATTCACACGGACATGTAAATAATCAAATTGGAGGTCGTTTTTGGAGAAATAGTAGATTATGGGGACGACCATATGGTCGTGGCTATCCATATGGGCGTGGTTATCCATATGGTCGTGGTTATACATATGGTCGCAGTTATCCATATTCCAGTGGATATGGTAATTATCCCAATCCATGGGGATCAACTCAATGGGATAGTCCTTACTCCTATTTATGGGGGTACTAAACCTGGGTGTAGCCTAGCATCTCACAAACCAAAAACAAGCCCCCAGCTAGTGACCCCCAGGGGAGCGACCACGAAAAAATTGAAACCTTTCTTTCCTTGAAATAGTCTAAACCCAATGTAAGGAAATCGCCACTTACTTACTTACTTACTTACTTACTTACTTACTTACTTTATATTTTTGCAATACTTTTTCTAAAAGTATAACTTACTTACTTCGTTATGTCTGATATCTTTTCAAAGAAATTTGAGATTGCTTGGGCTAAGCTTAATGAGTGTCAGTTTGA
>PLXT01000116.1 GCA_003151535.1 Methanobacterium sp. | reverse complement strand
TAGCCATAACAGATATATCTAATGAGAATACTGGATTTTTAGTGACGTTTGTCACGAAAAAGCAGTTATAAGGTGTCAAGTGTAAACAAATTATATCAATTGTTCTATTTTTTTGAATAATTACTACAAAACAAAAATAATTAGGGAACCGCCCCAAACCCCTTTTATCTGCCCCACTACTAACAGGTGCATTACTACTTGTAGGATTTGTTGATTGACTAACAGAACTAGTGTTATTGGTGCTGTTCCTACTTTATTCATCTCGATTAAAGCCCCTGCAGTTATCCCTAAACCTGCAACCAGAATAACGCAAACAACTATCAATATTTTAGTAAATTTATTCATTCCACCTTCATTTTTTACGGACTCCCTTGGCAACCCCCTTGAAAAAGTTGATTTGAGATTTGCACCACAGTTTTCACAAAATGTAGCATCATTATCGTTTGTATGTCCACACTTTTGGCATCTGACCATATTTTTCCCCTTTCCACTCTTTTTATTATTTAAATGCAATAGAATTTTTGATTGTATTAAATGCATCTGATTGAGTTGTATTCATTTCAAGTAATAATCCATTTGAGGGAGTATATAAATAATAACCTCCAGTATCGGGATCTGAGTCAACAAATTGGTAACCTGAAATTCCATTTACTGTGACTTTACTTACTGTCGCACCTTCACTTTTAACCTCAATTTCCAGCTAACAAAGGGAACTAATAAAAATATAACAGTCCAAAAAATCAGCGAAAATGAAATAACCGTTATAGTTAAAGATATATAACTTATGGAGGTTGAAAAAATGAGCGAGTGTGGAAATGAATGTTGGATCTACTGTGATGCATATGGAAGCTATGTAATCCCATCAGAATGCGAAAATTGCTCGCTAAAAAGAGATTGTATTAAAATTAAACTACCTCTCAGGATAAGTGAACATTTTAAGATACCCAGATATCTCTAAATATTTATTGAGATATAAAATTTAAAACGATGATAAATAAATAAAATTTTAATTCTTCAAATTTACTATAAATTTAAAATTAGAGTATTTAATGTATTATTACGCAAAATTTATGTGAATGATGAGTAAATTAATATTATCTAGAACTTTGTGGAGTTACTAAATGTTTAAACCAATTTTTCATTATACAGATACTATAGTAAATAATTTAACTTTTATTGCGGAAGCAAAGGCCATAATCATTAAAGCACCTCTTATTCCTAATTGGGAAGTATCATTAAGAAAAGCAGCTTTTTTAAGTAGTGCACATTCTTCAACGGCAATAGAAGGCAATCCTCTCACTTTTGAAGATGTGACCGCACTAGCTGAAGGTCGCGAATTAATGGTTAGAATAAAAGATCGACAAGAAGTTCTCAATTATTTCCGGGCTTTAGAAAAAATTCCTGAATTTGCTTCAAAAATTCCATTTACATCGGAAGATCTTTTAAAAATTCATAAAATCATAACAAACGACACGCTAGAGACACATGATGATGAAGGCGTTTTAAGAAATCGCCAAGTAGTTGTAGGAAATCCATTAACTCGCGAAATTATTTTCAGACCACCTGAAACCTCAGCTGTACTTGAATTGATTGATAAATTTTTAGTATGGTTTAATTCTTCTGAAATAGAGAAATTAAATCCTATTGTAGTTGCTGGTCTCACTCATTATGAACTTGTTAAAATTCACCCATTTATTGATGGAAATGGTAGAACTGCAAGAATTATGGCTATGATAGTACTCTACAAAAGAGGCTATGATTTAAAAAGATTTTTCAGTTTGGATGATTATTATAATCAAGATAGAAGTAGTTACTACAAAGCTCTAAATAGTGTTAATCCCGATTTATTAGACTTGACTCAATGGCTCGAATACTTTACAACCGGTGTTGCAGTTAGTATAAAATTTGTAAAAGATAAAGTACTTGGATTGAGTAAAGATGTTAAATTTCTTGAAAAGAAAGGCCAAATCCCTTTAAATGAACGTCAAATGAAAATAGTAGAAAAAATTATTGAAAATGGAAAAATTACTAATCGAGATATCCAGAAAATGTTTAATCTATCTCATTCAAGTGCTTTCGATGAATTAAAGAAGATGTTGGATCTTGAAGTCATTGAAATGATAAAACAAGGTCGTAGTACTCATTATGTGTTAATAACCTGATGAATAACCTGATGAATAACCTGATGAATAACCTGATGAATAACCTGATGAAAAACTACTCTGCAGGTTATAGTGACTAGTTAATTAACTATATAATTTTAGAAAAAAAGTAAAATATTGGAGTAAAAAGTAAAATTTCAGATTAATTTTAATTGATAACTCCTATATGTACATTAACCATGCTATTGATCAAATTACAGACGGATATTCACTATTTTTTTTCTGTAGGTTTTTTTGCTTCCATATTTTCTGTTTTTAGGAAGTTTGAAATGTCTGTTATGCTGTTCATTAATGGTGCAGGGAATATTATTGTTGAGTTTTTCTCGACTGCTATCTGGTTTAGTACTTGCATTATTCTGAGTTGTAACGCTATTGGATGTTCTGATATGATGTCTGCAGCATCTCCTAATTTAGCAGCAGATAAATATTCACCTTCAGCAGCTATGATTTTAGCCCTTTTCTCCCTTTCAGCCTCAGCTTGCAATCCTATTACGCGTTTCATGTTCTCTGGAAGTGTTATGTCCTTTATTTCCACTGTAGTGACATTAATTCCCCAGGGTTCGCTGTGTTTGTCTATGAGCTCCTTGATCCTCTCGTTAATTTTAGGTGTTACAGATAGTATTTCGTCCAAGTTGAACTGTCCAACAACACTTCTAACTGTAGTCTGTGCTATCTGATTTACTGCTCTAGTGTAATTTTCAACTTCAACAACAGCTTTGTAGGGATCTACAATTTTAAAATAAGCAACTGCAGCCACATCAATTGAAACATTATCCTCAGTAATGATTTTCTGGGATTGAATTGGCATAGTAATTATCTGAAGTGACGGCTTAACCATACGATCCACTAAAGGAATTAAAAGTCTTAAACCGGGTTCTTTAATTCCTATAACCCTACCAAGACGGAAAACAACACCTCTTTCATACTGATTAACTATACGAATTGATAATCCTAAAATAATCAAAATAACAATGATAATAAAGAATGTAGTTGTTAAATCTGCCATTTTTTTAAACCCCCTTATTATATTACTAAAAAATATATCTGTTGCCTCTGGTACTTATTAATTTTTAAAAAAAAGGAATATTTTCTAGTATTACCTCAAATAAAAAAATATTAATTAGAATATAGTGTCTTAGATTTTTAATGTTTCGGAAAGCTTTTGTAGGGCTGTTTTGATGTTGTAGTCTGTTGTTGTGATGAGTCCTGCTAATAATACAGTTAGTATTGTGGTTCTTTTGGCTGATTCTGGTGTATATTTGTGTAATTTCTTTAAGCTTAGTCCTGATTTGTATAATTTAAAAAATTGTTTTTATATATATTATAATTCTTATTCACAAAAAATATAGTACTCAAGATATTAATTTTTATTATGAATTATAAGTGTAAAAAAATACAAAAAAAATTAAATATATTCTATGAATATTATTCCATAATTGCACCATTTGTAACATTTACACGCACATCCATAGATGTCCCTGTCGTATTTTCCGCATCAGGAGCATTATTACTTAGTTCTATCATATAATTTGGAGTATTCTCATAATTAGCTGCAGGTACAAAATCAACACTGCCAACACTCCATTCAGCACCAGGGTAAGATTCCTCAGCTGATTTTAATGCAATAGTAGCTGCTTGACTTGCACTTATTTCTTCACTTTCTGTTTTTTTAGTAGTAGTTTGTGTAGATTGGCTTTGGTTTACTGTAGTATTAACTATTGGAGTTGTGTTATTTGTTGTATTCAATGTATTGGGTTTATTCATTACATTCCCCATTATCATCCCTATAGTTAAACTGAGTCCCACTACTAAAACTACACATATTATCAAAAGTATTTTAACACTTTTTCCACTTAAATCCTCCATTAATTACTCATATCAAATTTGATATTTACTTAATATTACATTGTCTTCAGTTCGACTTTTTTTCTATATTTTCTTTTTATATTGTTAGATTGTCAACAGTTAATAGGAATTCATCAGCGTGATTTACGAATTATTTGAACAAAATCATAAATTTGAAGAAGTTCATGAAAATGCCATAAAACTCGCTAAACAATACATTGCATCTTTAACAGACGAACAGAGGAAAAAAGAATTTAAAAAAATCTGCTCACACTGAAAAGGAAGAGGAAAGTATGGTAGATTAAGACTCATAACTAAATTCCAATAAAATAGATGATATTGGAATTTTTTTGTTTAGGGCAATATTTCTCATTCTTTCTAAGTTGCTTTTAAAAATAATTAATGTTGCATTAGATTTGGGGAAACGATGCATAGTCTATTATAAACCCAGTTTCTGTAAGGTAGTACCAAGTATATCTATCAGAGTCCTCATATGGATTATATTTCATGTTAATGTATCCTAATTCCTTCTTGGTTTGATTAAATCTTTAGGATTGTAATCCTACCATGGAATCCCCATATTATCTGGTGAAACTGTAGATTATCCATTATAATCAACCTTGTTAATTAAAATCAGAATTAATATGAAAATTAGAGAATTTTAGGGAATATATATAACTTATTTAATATGAGAGATGTATGAAATTAGTGTGATATCTATTGTGAAGGAGTTTGATTTGATAGGAAGTGTAGGGGGGGGTTTTTTTTTGGTTGAAATAAATTACAGATATTAATTTTAAACGTCATTGTGCAACTGATTTAACTAAGCCATATGATAAACGCATATCTATTATTAGAGTTGACAGGATCAGTCACATTTGGAGTATGTAACATTAGATCCAGGTTAAACTGATTTTTATTATATCTCGGAGTATTTACACCATATTACAATACAAGTTTAAAACTAAATTATATTGTACTATCTATCTTTGAATAAAAAATAAAAAAAAATAAGTAATTTTTATTTTAATCTATAGATTCTGTTTCTGTGGTTGTTTTTTGGCCTTCCTCACTTGATACAAATATCAAACCAAGTGATCTCGAGAAGAACATTACAAAATAGGGATATATAACTAACAATGCAATAATAATTCCTATCAATGGGATTATATTCAAAATACCTGCTATCAATCCTACTACAAATCCAATAATCAACATAACAATGTACCAAATAATATACTTTCCCCATCCGATCATTTTTATTTTATCAAATATTTCACTGAATCTAAAGGCAGCTCCTATTTCATCATATAACGCCATGTTTGCTACTGCAATATGAGCAAATAAAACAAATATTAATGCCAGTATTATTCCAATAATCCCTGTAATGCCTATTAATGCAAAGAATGAAGCAGGGGCAGTGTATATACTGGTGTTTGTAGTGGCTAAAGATGCTATTGATGCAAATACACCAACACCAATTATTATTCCTGGGATTAACAAATATATAAAGTGAACTACCAACACTTTCACTCCATCTATAAACATATCACCCCAATCATCGAATTCTGGAAGTTCGTCTATACCTGCAATAGTTGATTTTATTATTCTCAGGTAATATCCTAATATAAAGAATATTCCTATGATTACGAAGCTTAAAATAAAGAAAATACCCAGAATTATTACTTTCTTCCAGTTAGATGATGGATATTTTACTGCATTTGATATAATTTCTCCAATCTCCATATTTTTTACCTCCTTTTCCTTATATCTTATTTATTATGGATTTATCTATTTAAAATAGTAAGTAAAAGGGAACTAACAAACAAAAAATTGTTATAATTAATTCGGTATCGTATATTCTTTCCTATTAGGGATAATATTCATTTATCTTTTTCCAGTCCTTCTTTTGTAATTCAAAATTCCGCGAAGCAATTCCTAGTCTACCGCAGTGATAAACTGCAAATAGCAACTTTCCATCTGGTAATTTTATGGGGTTGTTTTCAACTAAGTTTTTTAATGGTGATTTCTTTAATTTATATATGATGGCCAATGCATCATAGGCTTTCTTACCCAGTGTTATAATCATCTTAGGCTGGATAATATTTATTGTAGGTTTTAAGAATGTTTCAGCATCATTTCTTAGCCATGAAGCCTTGACACTATCTGCCATAGCACCTACTTTCAATCCTAAAATAACATTTGTAAAGAATACTGGAACATATTTATTTGGATTGTTTGGATAACCTACATCAATATCGATTATACTAAATAATTTCCTTAAATTTCTATTTGTTTGGCTATCATCTTGTGGTCCTCCTTTAGTTTCAATAAAGAAATTTACAGTACCCCAATCTTGACCTATAAGCATCATATCAACTTCTAGGTTACCTTGCCATTTTGACCATGGCCCTATTTGATTATCCTCATCATAAATACCATTTAAAACTTTAGATGGGTTTAATAGACCTTCTGGAAATATATAACTTTTCCTTTTATCTACCAACTTTGTGTAAGCAATTTCTTTATTAATCATCATTATTCACATCCAACTCTCAGATGATATTGTTTAAAGTAATTATTAGTGGTGAATGATCAGAAATTTTAGATTCCCTAATTGATTTATCATGAGTTGATGATACATCCATTAATCTAGTAGCGAGGTTAGGGAAAACGAATGCATAGTCTATTCTAAACCCAGTTCCTGTATGATGTATACCAAGTATATCTATCAGAGTCTTTATTTGAATTATATTTCCACATGTCAATGTATCCTAATTCTTCAAGTTTGACTAAACCCTTAGGATTGTAAACTGTTCTATTAGCTGAATCTTCTTTTGTGCAGCTGTTGAAATCTCCCATTAATCAATCCTCAAAATATAATCCAATATTAATTGAATTCTTTTACCTCTACCGAATTGAATATTAAAATTTAGAATTCTCACTTTCTGCTTCCATAAATATTATTTGTAAAATATTAATTCTCCAATTTCAATATATTTGCAATATAATTATAAGTATAAAATAATATACCCCAATTTATAGATTATTTTTATGAGAATATGGGGGATATTTTATGGATGAAGCAAATAATAATTTAGAAGAGTCAAAAAATATTTGTTCAGAATGTGGATGTGAAAATGTAGAAACTGCTAAATTTTGTGTTGAATGTGGGCAAAATATCGTCAATAAGGAAACAGAAAATATTTGTTTTACTTGTGGAATGATCTGCCCAGAAGGAGTAAAGTTTTGTCCAGAATGTGGGCAAAATTTATCAGATCAAAGAGCTCAAAATAAAGTAAACAATTCATCCAACAATTTAAGCGAATTAATTAGCAGTAAACAATCTATCATTCAAAGAAAAGGATTATTTCATAAATTAGCATCAGATGCAGGTAAAGTAGCAATTAAAGCTAAAACTGATATTATAAAATCTGTTGAAGATTATACATTAGCTATTGAGTCTGAAGTTAATGAAACTCAGGATAGTTATATTGTTACAATCCAACTACCTAACATTAAAAAAGAAGATCTGGATATAAACATAACCTCTCGTAAAATAAATCTCAAAGCTGAATTTGATCACGAAGTGGAAATAGAACAGGGTACTCAAATAGTTCGAAGGGAAATACATCGCGGTACATTAAATAAAGATATTTTTTTCCGTACAGAAGTTATTCCTGAGAAAGCTGAAGCCGAATATAATAACTATCTATTAATTATCAAACTGCCTAAAGCAAATGTGGTACAAGGACATAAACTAGAACTTTAATTATAAATTTTTTTTATATTTAATAAAGATGATATAAATGCAATGTAATCAACATCCAGATAAAAAAGCTGTAGCAGTTTGTGTAGGCTGTTCACGACCTTTGTGTGATGATTGCAGAGTTATTTTTGAAGGTAAAAATATTTGCTTAGAATGTGAACAAAAATTACAATCTTTGGTAAATGAAAATTCTAATAACAATAATATTGATGAATTTATAACAGAACTCACTAACAGAGCAAAAAAATTGTTAAAAGATGAAGGAATAACAAAATTATTAAACAATACAAATGGAAAAATATCTGGGTTTTTAAATAATTTTGAAAAAAAACTAAACCAAAAAGAAGATAAAAGGGGATATTTAATCTGTAATAAATGCAATGGATACTACCAACTACAAGAAGGGGAATCCTTAAAAGATTTTGAGTCCTGCGAGTGTGGGGGAACTTTAAAATTTAAAAAAAAACTGGATAAATAATAGACTATTTTGATCATTAACATGATCCAATCATTTATTAAAGGAGTAACAGTTATTAAAACTAATATTTTTATTCTTCGCTTGTTTTTTCGTTTATAAATGCTATTTCTATGGAATTTTGTAATGATAATTCATCGAATGGTTTGATGATGTAACCTATGGGTTTGGTTGTTTCTGTTCTTTCCCGGATTGTGTTGTCAGTGCTTCCTGTTAAATATATAAATGGGATATTGTAGACGTTACGTATTGTTTGGGCAGTGTCTATTCCATCTAATTCTCCTTTTAGCATTATATCCATTAAAATAAGATCAGGATTTGTTTCTCCAGTTATTTTTAATGCATCTCTCCCCTTTAGCTGCAATACCAACTATATTATAACCTAAATTTTCTAATCGCTGTTTTAAATCTTCAGCAACTATGATTTCATCTTCCACTATTAAAATTTTTGAGTTTTACATTTTTTTTACCAACCCTCCAAAAATAAAATTCATAAGAAAAATATATTTAATATTGTCTTAGATTAGCACGTGTCCTGGATCGGGCCATTCCCCCGATTTCTTCATCTTCTATTTCAAGGCTTTTGAAGAATGAAGCGTGAATCATCTCATCATTAAAAACTAGTGTGGAACCTATATATTAATCACAAAACACTTCTCACTAAATGTACTTTTAATAGGCACCATCATAACACTCGGCTACAACTAAAAATCTTCGCCGAAAACTAAAAAACAGAGGAGGGGTTAGAATAATAATTAATAGATTTTTTTTATATTGATATAACAGTTTGCTTTATAAGCATTTTATTTAGTATTGATATAACAGTAATCTTTATATATGCTTTCTGTTATATTAATATAACAGAATAGAAGGTCATTTTGAGAAGATAAGTAACCTTGAGGGAACGCTATCCAAATTAGACGATGCAGAAGATCATAAAACTGTTATAGAACTTTGCATGCTCCTATCGGCCCATTATGTAAATGCAACGTAGCATTTTATAGGAAGACTTAGACCAGATAGAGACATTAAGCATAATAAGCTTCCAAGTTTAATTAAAAGGGAAGAATATTTTGATGAAAATAGTGCTGAAATATCTGAACTTCTTAGAGAATTGGAAGAGATGAGGCCAAGTCAGATATACGGCACCGGGAAGAATGGAAATACTGTTAAAATAGCTAAATCAATATATTCAAAGATTAAAGAATTTTGTGAAGGAATAATAAATGTTTAAAAAAGCCATAGACTTCTCAAACAAAATAAAGGACTTTGAAAATATTATTTCAATAATCCTATTTGCTTCAGTTGCAAGAAATGAAGCAACACGAGAATCAGATGTAGATATAGCTATAATTTATTCCAAAAAAAACCATCAAACTATAAGAAAAATAAACGATATGAAACCCGAAGAATTTCAGTTAATACACTTAACAATTGATGAATTAAAAGATGAACCTACACTTACAGGTGCATTATCAGGAGAAGGAATTCTCCTCTATGGTAGACCAGTAACAGTCAGTCTTAATGATATGGAATTAAAATCTAAAATGATAATTGCTTATAATACATCTAAATTAGATCAAAATTCACGTAATAAATTAAATAGAGCCCTTAACGGTGGAAAATCAACATATATTAAAGAGAATAATAAAAAAGAAACTAAATTTTATCCTGGTATCATAGATGAAATACGGGCTGAAAAGATTGGTAAAGGTGTTTTAATATTTGATAGAAAAAATTATCCTGAAATCATAAAAACATTGAAAATATTCAATGCTAAATGGAAGGAAATACCAGTTTGGACATATTAAATATTTTTTAACCCAATTAAGTGTTTGTCCTAATTATTTTTATCAGCATTAAACGTAAAATCCACCCTGGAAATTTTGGAGAGATCACTGAAATTGTTTAATATAGAATGTAACTAATAATATGATAAAAATTATGATTAAAAGGTTATAAATTATTGAATAGACCCTAATTAGGAGGAATAGAAATATGGAAAAAAAATTTGAAAATGTTTGTCAGTTTAAGATAGTTCTAGAAGAGTCTAAGTCAATGATTTGGCGTAGGGTACTGGTTCCAGAGACTTATACCTTCTGGGATCTACACGTAACCATTCAGGATGCCATGGGCTGGGAAAATTATCATATGCATGAATTTGAAACAGTTAATCATTCCACTAAGGAAATAATCACTATTAAAACTCCAGAGTGGGAGCAGTTAATTGCAGATTTTTTAGATATGGATAATCCCTTAGCACATTATATCTATGACTTTGGTGATTCATGGGGGCATATAATAAAACTGGAAAATATTGTTCCTGTAGAAAAAGATGTTAATTATCCTATATGTATCAATGGAAAAGGAGCTTGTCCTCCTGAGGATTGTGGGGGTGTTTGGGGGTATGAAGAGCTTTTAGAGATCATAAAGAATCCTGATCATGAAGAATATGAGGAGATGTTAGAGTGGGTTGGAGAAAATTTTGACCCTGAATATTTCGATCCCAAAAATGTTGTTTTTAGTGATCCTACTGATCATATGAATGATTTACTTAATTTTGATGAAAACTATTAAATGACGTGGTATAAAATGAAGTTATCTGATGAAGATGTGGAATTATTTTATAAACTCTACCACTCATTGTGGTTTTACGTTAATAAAAAGCTTAATTTAATAGATGATATTGATTCCCCTAATGAATTTTTCAAATGTTCAATTGAAGAATTAATGGAACTTCGAGATAAATTATTTAAAACTCCCCAGTTAATAGATTCATTTATTGAAGTAAATCCTATGAACTTCTCTCCAGATGAATTAGAAATAATAAAAAGCTGGAAAAATTTTATTAAAGAAAAATTACTTATTTTTCGTTATTTAAAGAATTATACTATTTTCCTTGATATAAACGATCCTCCAAAGGCATATGGAGTTCTTGCTCTTAATTCCTACTTTGAAGAGATGTTAGGATCAAACTTGCCTATAATGGTGGAAGCTGTGCTTTTACCCTTTAAAAATAGGATAATATATGATAGTATACTCCCATCTTATCCTATCAGTTTTGGTGGAGACATGCGCAGCGACTTTAATGGCACCTATCAAGAAGCTAAATTCAGATATGGGATTATTAGATCCCTCAATATGACAAAGGAACTTGAAAAAACCGATGCGGATATTTTACGATTCTATTTACGAAGTGAACGTAACCGTGAAATTTATGGACAAGAAATAGATGATCTGGTTAATAGTGATCCCGAGTTTCTCAAAATTTATCATCAGGACACAGAAAAGTCTCATGCCCGGAAGTATGGACGAAAGCTTCATGATATAGGTGTAAATACTGGATGGTTTGCTATATTGGGGGGTATAATCATTGCCAGTGGTTCAACCGAAGATGAGGTCAAAAGAATTTTAAACAATATCCTTCCAGATGAAAAAAAGGATTTTGCTTACATCTTCCAATTAAAAAGAAAATGAGTTCAATGATCGATTAATAATTAAGAGAATTTCGATTAACTTTGTTTTTTTGGTTATTTTTTTAGCGTTTGAATTTTTTGGTGAGGTTTTGGTTATTTTTTTATGTTTTTTTCTATTTATTTTTTTAGCGTTCGCGAGGTGGTGTTATTTTTGTTTGAGGGTGTTTAATTGCATGAGGTTGTAGCATAAGCAGGTTATGATGTTTTTGGTGTGTGTTCTGAGTGTTGTGGTGACTTTTACGTGGCCATTATGGAATATGTTTTTGATTACGGCGT
>PLXT01000086.1 GCA_003151535.1 Methanobacterium sp. | reverse complement strand
GACGTTGCCGGCCATTCTTCTTATAAATTTATAAGTAAGTCATTTTTTTTATTAGTTTTGGAAATATTTTCGTAATGTTTAACCCACTTTATTCATTATTTTAGATGGAACAGATATTATTGTAAATATCTTCCTAATCTAAAATTTTCTCCGCATTCACAGGCTAATCTTTTTTCAATATCTTTGGGGTATTAAGAAATAAGATAGTCTGATGAATGCGGAACCCCCCCATTACATTATAACAAATGGATTTTGAATTTTTATAAATTAGTTATATTGTCCAAGGTTCAATAAGTTAAATATGTATAGTGATTATTTATTCTTGGATATGAATAGTTATTGATGTTTTAATATTATTACAACGGTATTTGTGATGATCTATTGAATTTTTAGATAATGATATAAAGTAGGTTTCACATAAGAAAGAAAAGCAGTTAAAGTTTAATTATACTTGAATTGTTAATAATATATCACGGTCATATCATTACGACTGGTGCCCAAGGTCCTCTTAAGAGATTGGCAGTGCCTACTATGAATAGGAGAAACCCAGCACTAGACAGACTGCCTGCTTCGAGGGTTGCTAGGGGAGGAATGATGGTGAGCTACCTATGAACCGATGAGTTAGTATGCAGGTAACAAACCCTTTATTATTTGGTTATTATCCTTAAGGATAGTTCCAAGTATTAAACTATAAATGGGATTTGCTATCCCATTTATTTGGTTATATCCATCTCACCAACTGTTTTTATTTTCATAAATTTTTATTATTCATCACAGAATTTCTAAGTGTTATTACACGTTTTTCTTTTGATAATGTTATATCCATTGATCTTAGATAATTATTTGATTTGTTTATTCCATCCACACTAGGATAACATCCTTTATCACGTGATTTATAATTTCATTCCTACTATAAAGATCTTTGAGATTTAAATTATATCTCTAAATGTGTTTATTTTTTATAAAGTTGCTGTCTAAGTTTTTTTTAAAATTTTAATATAATCAAAATTATCTATTAGTACAATATACAATCTAGAAGATATTAGGCCAGCATTAATTATATCCGTTACAAAATCAAATTATAACAAGGGCGAATATGATAAAAGTAAGTGAATTTGATATAAACAGAATAAAATCTTTATCAACAGAAGTCAAATATTAATGTTATGTTGAAAAGTATGTTATAATATATTTAATTGTCCTTTTGATTGATAATTAAAGTATAAATTTAGAATAGACTTCCCCTATTTATTTGGACTAACTAATTTCTTGTGTGCAGATCATTTAATTCTTAAATAAATTGGTTAAGACGAATCTTATAGTGCTTTTATATCCAAATACAGAAAGTACCTTTACTATACACTCAATATAATTGGATTGGTCTCCATCAGAGGGAATGGATTTGCTTCAAAATAGAATATGTTATAATTGTGGATTTTACAAAGAGAAATAGTTCAAATATATCCATGAATAAAGTAGCGATTTTTACTTGGAAATATTAACAAAATATTTTGGTAATGATATTGATATTGGAAAATGTTAAATTTTAGTCAGGGCTATTTTAGCAGCATTCTGTTCTGCTTCTTTTTTACTTCCACCTTTACCTGTACCATAATTTTTTCCATTAATTGTGGCCGCCATCGTGAATGTTTTGTTATGCGGTTCTCCCCTTTCATTGATTAATTCGTAAATTATTTCTAAAGAATCATGATCACATAATTGTTTTAATTCTGTTTTATAATCATAAAAAAATACGTCTTTATTCTCTATATGGGGCAGAACTGTTTTATTGAGAAAGTCTTTGACACTGTTTAGACCAGAATCCAAATATAAAGCGCCTATAAAAGATTCAAATACATCACTAACAATAGAATCGATTTCTCTTCTTGTTAGATCTACACCTGCTCCTAACTTTATGTACTGATCCAATTCTAATTCCTTTGAATAGATATAAAGCGCCTTTTTACATACATAATTAGAACGCATACGAGTTAATTGACCTTCAGTTAAATTGGAATTCATATTATACAAGAATTCAGAAACAACGAGATCAAGAACAGCATCACCTAAAAATTCTAATCGTTCGTAACATTCATCAATATTATGTTCATTGGAATAAGATTCATGAAGGAAGGCAAGTTCAAATAGATGGATATCATTGGGTTTAATAGAAAATTTTGTTAGCAATTGTATTTTATCTTTTGTTGGGTGGTCCATAATTTTATTATGTAAATATGATACCATTATAATTAACTTCTTGGAATCGATGAAATTTTGTGTATACTCGTTTCAGATGTTATGGGATTTAAAAATGTTATATGAAAAATCAATATACAAATAGTGTCGTAGAAGGTAAGGTTAGGGTATTTCAAAAGAGCATTAAAAGAAAGCTTAAAGATGGAGATAATGTTGTTATATTAAAGCTTGAAGATTATAATAAGTTATATGAAAACTCAAAAATCTCTAAAAGTACAATTAAAGAGCTTAATAATGTAGAATGTTACAATAATTTACAGAAAACCAATGAGGATTTAATAAATGAGATTAACAGGTTAAGAAATAAGCATGATCACCTTCAAGAGCGTTTGAGAACATCACTTGAAGAAATAAACAAACATCAAAAGGTTATTAATGATCTATTTAATAGGGGATTTTTAGATTATATTCTTGGAAGGCAACCTGAAAGCATTAAGATGTTAGAAACCGTTAAAGATGAACATAAAAAACCTAACATACCAGATACAAAAAGGGAATGGTAACAATAATGACAAAAAATGGTAAGGTACTGAATAGCAGAGAAGCAAGATTGGAATATATAACTATTGAGCTGTTTAATTCAATTCGAGGCTGTTATAATAAAGGAAATAGTGAACTCCAATCAACNNAATTTAAAAATATGTTTGATAAATTAACAGGTGGTAAGGATGAATAAAAACAATTATATTCAGTTATTGCTATCCTGATTAGATTGGATTTACTAACATTACCCATTGCAGTTGATAGTTTTTCAAGGTCTTCTAGTTGTTTTTATTCCTTTAGTCTATTATCCAATTATTAATTAATAATATCACTAATAAAATATATAAATTGAAGTGAACAAAGTTAAAATGGTGATTTAAATAACTAATAACAATGATATATCCATTCAGAAACAGAATAAACTACTAATTTTTGCTATTTGTGGTATTATTCCCCTATTTTTGGTTTTTTTATGGTTGATAATAGCAGCAATTATAACACCAGGTTATACTGGTTCTATCTATATCAGTCCTATTAGTGTTGGCTTTTATGCAATGATACAAAATTTTGTTTTTGTAGTATTGGGTCTTTTAACCATCGGTTTAGCTTTTGGTCTTCAAATGGGTTTACCATCACCAAAAAATAGATTGTTAAAAATTGGTGTATGTTCTGTGGTAATTTTTAGTTTTGGAATATTGTTTGCCGGGTTGTTGCCATTGATAGGGTTGTCTCCTGAAAATTATATCGTACGAGTACCATATACTCTTTTAAGTGCTATTGCATTTGCTGTGACATTTGGTGCATATATAACAGCTCAAATGTTAATCGGGAAAGGATTAAAAAACGAAAATGGGGTGATTTGGAGCAAATACAGTAAATATTCATTTAGAAGCGGTTTTTTATATATTATTTTGGTAATTCTACTTATATTAACCATTGTTTTTGATATTTACCCTGGAGGAAGCCAAAGGGTTTTTTTCATAGTATCTTGGATTTGGATATTAGTAACAGGATTAAAATTATATTCGATATCCACAAACAGAAAACCAATAATGAATAATGGATCTAGTTAATTAAATCCATCATCTTCTTTTTTGTAATATCTTGACAATTTAAAAAATTACACTTGAGTATTACTTTAATAATTTTTTATATTTCATTAAATATTCAGTTATTTGATTATTCTAATTTAGATTGTTTTTACTTGGAAATTCCTATTGAAATTTTAGAGCATTAAAAGATTTATCCAATAGATGATTTTGTTAATCATTTTCCTTTGAATATTCTTGATAGTGGTAACTATGAATGAGTCTAAGATTTAAAAACCTGTTCTTTCCGCTTTTATAAATTATTTCTAATAATTGATCAGTCCCTTTGTGTAATAACAAATTGTCTATGATGGTTTCATTAGGGTCATCATCTGAAAAAAATCCACCATACGAGTCATGGAATTCTTTATCCTCTTGCCCAACGACAAATAGTATATCCCTATTATTCCTAAGGTCTTTCTCACCAAATCTTCTAAAACTTTTTAGCCTTATCACCATTTAACACCCTCCATAGTTTACTTTAGTCTAACAAATCTTTATATTTAATGATATATTCCGTTATTGCTATCCTAATTAGATTGGATTTACTTACATTACCCATTGCAGTGGATAGATCTCCGAGTTGATCTAGTTGTTTTATTGTTAACTTCAGGTTGATTTGTACATCAATCATTTAGTGCCATATATAATTCCTATGTTACCTATTACAAAGGGAAGTTTTAAAGCTGTTGGAATGAATTCAGAATTTTTAGTACTTGTAAATTCAACATTCTCAATACCCCAACTTCTGATTGTATCCAGTAACTCTCCTATATCTCCATATATTTTCTTATCTAGGAAAAGGTCTTGAAAAGAAAATGCTCCTCCTTTTTTGACAATTCTCAAAGCTTCTTGAATTACGTCCCTTTTATCCATGGTGTCTTTCACTTCGTGGAACACAAGGTTACTGATTGCTGCATCAAAGTACTCATCTTTGAAGGGTAAAATTGATGCACTGGCCTTTTGGAAAGTTAATCTATCATCTACACCTTCAATTTTCGCATTTCTCTTGCAAATTTCATGTGAATACTCCCACATTACTCCCCAATAGTCAATTCCTGTTAAACATGCATCTGGATATTTATTAGCTGCTTTAAGTGTGAGAGGACCGTTACCACATCCAATATCAATTATATTCCCTTTTCCATCCCAATTTAAATGTTCTAATACTAATTCTTGTATTTTGGATTGCAGATCTCCACCTGAAGGTGAGAGTTTATTCCTAGTATATGAGAGGAAAATGCACACACCTAAAAATAAAACCGTTAAAACTATTATTGGAGCGTATAAAAATGATAGAAGAAGAGAAAAAATAGTTAATACTCCCGTAATATAGAGATATTTCAATTGCATCCAATTACCATAATCTGGTTTTTCCATAGTCTTCTACATCCTTTTGTTTAAATTATTATTGAGAATTTCTATAAACCTTTTTGATTTTTTTCATTTTAATCTTTTGGGTTTATTTTTATTTGTTTATGTGGGGGTTAAATGTTAAATTCAATAGATTTATATGGTATTAGGGT
>PLXT01000078.1 GCA_003151535.1 Methanobacterium sp. | reverse complement strand
ACCCAACAACTTGACAACCCCATTAGACCAAAACATTTAAATATATTAATAGTCCAGTTTAGTGCATAGTTCAGAAAAGTGTACTATTTTAATTGTAATAACTTGGTGCAAATTAACTCAAAAATTTATGGGGGAGATTTTTATGATGGAAAAAAAATCTGATAAATTGATAGAAGAGATGCTAGAAGATTCAATAATTTATATTAAACTTTTTAACAGGGAATTAATTAATTTATCTGAAAGAAAATTTATAAAAACATTTTTTTGGTTAATACTGATTGAACAATATGGTAATCCCTCAATGTCAGCACTTGGCAAAACATTAAACATATCAAAAACCCAAATGACAACTAGAATTGATGAATTAGTTAATGATGGTCTAATAGAGCGAGTGCCTGATGGAAATGACCGTAGGGTACTCCGGATTGTATTGACAGCTGAAGGAAAAAATCTCATAAAAAAATCTCATAAAACTGTTAAAGAAAGTATGAATCAATTATTATCTCCATTGAGTCATAAAGAACTTGAAGAGCTTAGTAAAAGTATTGAAATAATTAAAAATGCCGTTTTAAAAATTCAAGGAGTCATATAAATTGAGTGGTACTAATGTTACTGTTGATGGTGATTTAAATGTTGGTTGGTTTCCTTTAATAATTGTTACTTTAGCTGCTTTTATTATTGGAATCGATATTAGCTTTTTGAATGTAGCGATTACAAATTTAGTTCATGATTTACATACTACCTATGTTACTATCGAGAGTGTTATTGTTGTTTATGCGTTGGTTTTGGCGAGTTTAACTCTGTTTAGTGGTGAATTGCAAAAGGTTCTGGGTAGAAGAAGAACGTTTCTTATAGGGGCTATTATTTTTGGCATTGGTACTTTTATTTCTGCATTAAGTCTAAATAGTAATATGTTGCTTCTTGGATGGTCTATATTGGAGGGTATTGGTGGAGCATTAATGTTTGTGGCTATGTATTCCATAATAATAGGCACTTATTCTGGAAGAAAAAGAGCTGTTGCTTTGGGTTTGTACGCTTCGATAGCGTCTGTTGCACTTGTGGTTGGGCCTTTTATTGGTGGTTTTTTAACTACGTATTACTCTTGGAGGTATGCTTTTGGATTGGAATCCATTGTAATCATTGTCATATTGGTGTTTTCACGGTCTATACCATCATTTCCAGCAACCATGCACTGGTCAGATATTAATATAGTCGGTGCTATTAACTCTGCTTTAGGTATATTTTTATTGGTTTATGGATTAATATTACTCAACAATCCAGTAACAAGGTTTATTAGTCCTTATGTTATGTTAACTGGGGTAAAAAAGGATAAGCATCCCTTAATTGATATTAGACTCTTTCAATCTAGATCATTTATTTTAGGTAATACATTCCTATTTTTGTACGGAGCAGTTATTAGTGGCATTCGTTTTGTTATACCCGTTTTTGTACAAACAGTTTTAGGATACAGTGCTTTAATAACAGGTTATATATTTGTAGCGATGGCGGTACCATTATTCTTAGTAACCTTCACCACGGGTAAAATTTCAGTTAGATTTCAACCGCGTTACATTATATCTGTGGGTTTTATAGTTTGTTTAATTGGAAGTGTTTACTTGATTAGTGTTTTTAGTGCAAATCCTAGTTTGTTAGGGATCATGTTGGGTGTGTCATTGATTGGTTTGGGTGTGGGTATTATTGCTCCTCATGGTTCTAATCTTACTTTTTCTCAGGTTAGTCATGATAAACAACCTGATGCTTCTGCTATCAGAAGTACAAATAGTAATCTTAACACTTCTGTAGGTACTGCTATATTTGGACTTATATTGTTAATGGGGGCTACTAATGCTTTAAGTGTTGAAAAATTAATGGGTGGCTTGTTAAACGCGTTTTATGTAATAGCCATACTATTATTTTTAGGTTTAATCATGTCACAATTCATCAAATCCCAAACAAAATAGAATTTTAAAAGAATAAATTTTTAAAATCATTTAATTTTATTAAATCAATAAGGAGTGAAATAGAAAATGAAAATAGCAGATAAAATAGAAATTTTAGAAATACCCATGAAAATTATGGGAACAGAAAGTACGATTTACCCTACACTCATATGGGATGATAATAACGTTATTTTAGTTGATGCGGGATTACCAAATAATCTAAAGGAGATTAAAAATGCAATGGATAAAGCTGGTGTACCTTTTGAAAAAATAGATACAATAATAGTCACCCATCAAGACATTGATCATATTGGAGGTATTAATGACATAGTTGAGGAATTAAATGATATTAAAGTTCTTGCACATGGAGATGATAAACCATACATCCAGGGTGAGAAAAAGATACTAAGATTAAATAATTCAAACTTTATGGATCGTATAAACGCTTTACCTGAGGAAGAGCGGTTAAAAATTTTAGATATGTTTGAAAATGCTTCTGTAAAAGTAGATGTGGTTCTATCTAATGGTGAGGAGCTAGCATACTGTGGGGGAATTATTGTTATTCACACTCCAGGCCATACACCAGGACATATATGCCTATACCATGAAGAATCTAAAAGTCTCATTGTAGGAGATGCCTTGAACATCGATGAAGAACAGCTTATTGTAACTAACACACAAGCCTTGAATGAAAAAGAGCGGAAAATAGTTATAAATTGGCTTAAAAAGTTTATAGAACTTGATGTTGAGAATGTTATAACCTATCATGGAGGCTTATTCAACGACAACTCCAATCAAAAAATTAAAGAATTAATCTAGGATTAAATTAAATGTTTTATATCAAAGCAATTCTAAACCCCATTATTGGATTAATGCAGGTACCTAATACTCACAGTTGATGTGGTGATCTTTTTTAAGTGCTGCATTAATCCTTTTTTTGGTAACTATACACTATTACTTATGATACTGTAATGTTCTAAATATACCGTAAACTGAGTTTAAGAACCATATAATGGATATAAATATTCTAAGTAAGCCATTATTGAATCATTTTTTATTCTTATATAATATATTCAAATTAAGTTTACCCTATTATTCATAGTTTTTATATATTAAACGATGTATAGTAGGCATATAACCTTTATACACTTAATTAAAGGCTATTTTTGGAAAATTCACCAAACAAATACTTTTTGTATAATTTCAATTAATACCAACGTCTCGAAATACAACTTAAATTATTGACTATTAGTGGTACTCGATTTACTATTGTAAAGTTAAAATTAGATTATATGTTAATTTAACAAGTTATTGGCCTATATATCATTATATTGTACTATGACGAAGTAAATCATTAGAGAAAAATTTGTAATAAAAAATTCTAAAAGATTATATTATAGAGTTAATTATCGACCATCATATTATTTATGAGTAAAGGCAGAGTATAAATTAATTAAACTGGAAGAAACCAACCAATCTACTTGAAATCTATTAAACAGAAGGGATTATATTCAATTTATACTCTTAATAGTAATGGGATCGATTAATTCTTGCTTATTGTTGGATTAATTCTTGTTGATACTGTTGTTATGTCGGGCCTCTATTCTTTCCAATCTTTCCAAACATTTTTCTTTATTCACTGCAACTTGGTTTTCTATAATTTCTCCTCTAAATAGTTTGCAAATGTTGGATCTTCTTGGATTTCTAAAATGTCCATATAATAAACTAGTAAGAAAAGATATATATACTTTTTTCTATGAAAAGGTGACAATTATGTCACCATATAGAATATCTAAATGTGACATTTATGTCCCACTTGCACACCAGAGTGGTGACATTTTTCTCAATTTTTCAACGACTTCTTTAATTGCTGTTATTGCATAATCTATGTTTTCATCAGTGTTTTCTATTCCCAGGCTTATTCTGAGTGATCCATGTGCCTCTTCTTTCTCGAGCCCAATAGCTAATAGTACATGTGAAGCTTCCAATTTAGTGGATGAGCATGCTGAACCGGTTGATGCGGCTATACCTTTTGAATCCAGATGAAGTATCAATGATTCTCCTTCTATTGCATCGAATCTGAAATTAGCATTATTAGGTAAACGTTTAGTTCTATGTCCATTAAGGTAGGAATCTTTATTTTCTGCAAGTACAGCATCGATCAACCTATCTCTTAAATTTGTGAGTTTACGAGCATTGCCTTCAAGATTTTGATTTGCAATTGAACATGCTTTACCTAAACCTACAATTCCGGGAATATTCTCTGTTCCTGGTCTGAACCCTCTTTCATGTCCTCCTCCGTACATGATTGGTTCTATTCTAACACCTTTTTTAATATAAAGTGCTCCAATTCCCTTTGGACCGTATAATTTGTGTGATGATAAAGAGAGCATGTCTACATTCATTTCACCAACATTAACTGGTATCTTACCCACTGTTTGTATTGCATCGGTGTGGAAATATATACCTCTTTCATTGGCTATTTTCCCTATCTCTGCTATTGGTTGTATGGTGCCTATCTCATTGTTTGCGTGCATTATGGTGATCAGAATGGTTTTATCGGTTATTGCATCTTCAAGGTCTTTGACTTTTACAATACCCTCTTCATATACTGGAAGATAGGTTACTGTGTACCCATTTTTTTCCAGATATTTACAAGTTTCATCTACTGCTGGATGTTCTATATCACTTGTTATTATGTGGTTTCCTTTGTTTTTAAGTTTACGGGCTGTTCCTAATATTGCAATATTATCTGATTCAGTTCCACCACTGGTAAATATAATCTCTGTGGGTTCTGCCCCTATAATAGATGCAACTTCTTGCCTTGCAGATTCCATTGCATTTTTAGCTTCTCTTCCTAGGGAATATAGGGTAGAAGCATTTCCAAAGGCATTTGTAAAATAGGGTTTCATTGCTTCGAATACTTCGGGATCCACCGGTGATGTTGCTGAATGATCCATATAAATCATGTTCTAAACCTCTCATGCAGTTTTGTTAAGATATCAAATAATTTTTATTCTCAAATAATACATTATATACATTTCAAGATCATTATAAATTACTAATATTTATAACTATAGTTATATTTAAATGTTCATTTAAACTATTTTTGGAGTTATAATATATACTAGTAGTTATTAATTTGGGTTAGATATTGGAACTAACACAAATAAACTTCAATTAAACTCTATTAGTTAGTTATTATATATCTTAAGGATTTCTTATACTTTTTATAAGATACAATTAAAGTACAATAATATTATTTTTTAAATTGAATATTAATTCTAAAAAATAAAAATTACTAGAGGATCTAAGAATAATATTATTTGCTCTTAATTTTCCGCAATTAAAATACTTATGTGATTTGTTGTCACAATTCCAACAACCTTCTGATTTTCATCAACTACTGGAAGTGATGAAATATTATATTTTTTCATTTTTCTTGCAGCAAGTTCTATTGGATCTTCTGGACTGACAACAATAACTTTCTTGGTCATTATTTCATCCAGTTCTGTATAATTTCTTGCAACAGATTTGGAAATATCCCATGCAGTTACAATGCCCAATAATTTCTTTTTATCCGTAATTACTGGTAGATGTGTAATTTCTTCGTGTAGCATGGTTTCTGCGGCATTTTCAATGCTAGATTTCTCCTTTATTTTGGCAAAGTCCCTGCTCATAACATCTTTAACTAGAGTGTGGGATAAAAATCCTGCAATTAAATAATTCAACTGGCCTGCTTCAATAAGAAATGCGTCATGTCCATAGCTTGATTTTATCTCACAGTAACTTACATCAATATCGTTAGAATTTAATCCCATTACAATATCTTTTGATTGTGATGGTGGATACAACCAATCAGAATCAACGGAAATAACTAAAAATTTAATTTTAAGACCGTAAAATGCTTCTGCCAGCGAACCTTCACCTGCTAGATCGAAGTAGTCTATGGCCTTTGATATGTATAAATAGGAGTTAGCATCAAATCTTTTGGTAAATGAGTTTCCCTGATAATGGAGGTAGTTTTCTACTTCAAAATCTGTTTCAAAGTCAAATCCATATTCTTCTTTGTCCTGAAGTCTTCGTCCAAATTTCTGATACATTGATTCATTGCTTAGGTAAGTGATATGAGCTATCATCCTTGCTAGTGCTAGTCCATCGTCTGGAAATTCAGATTCATAATAGTAACCATTGTTCCAGCGAGGGTCTG
Source organism: Methanobacterium sp. (assembly GCA_003151535.1). GTDB lineage: Archaea > Methanobacteriota > Methanobacteria > Methanobacteriales > Methanobacteriaceae > Methanobacterium_B. The sequence continues at coordinate 36,598 of PLXT01000078.1, read as the reverse complement.
ATATTATTGCTCTTCTACCAACCTCATTAAAGGCAATTTGTTGTGGAGACGAATATGCTGTAGTTGCTATAGGAATTGCAGATCTAACCATTTCAGGATAGGATATACACCATTGTAGAACCTGCATACCGCCCATTGATCCTCCGATAACAGCAAATAGCTGTTTAATCCCCATTGAGTTTACAAGTTTTTTCTGGGCATTTACCATGTCCTTAATTGTTATTATGGGAAAGTCCAATCCATAGGGTTTATTAGTATAGGGATTTATTGATGCGGGTCCTGTTGACCCTTTGCACCCACCTATAATATTTGAACATATTATGAAGTATTTATCGGTGTCAAGGCATTTACCGGGCCCAATAATTACATCCCACCATCCAGGTTTTTTATCTCCTTCGTACCAGCCTGCAACGTGTGCATCCCCTGAAAGTGCATGACAAACTAGAATAGCATTACTATTTTCTTTGTTAAGCTTTCCATAGGTCTCATATGCTATTTGTACGTTTTTAAGTTTTTTACCGTTTTCAAGGATCAAATCATCGGCTAGTGAATGAAAGTTAGTTTCTACAATTCCGATTGATTCGTTTTTCATTGTATTAACTCCATAATATTAATAATTAAATCTGTTTTTAACTGTATCAACAGCTGAATCTTTTCTCATCTGAGTATTTTATTATATCCATTTAAACCCCTTATTTTTTTCTTTTTTAATTGGTATTTTACACTTTAACGTTGACTTTAATTAAAATTTTTTAGATCTTTGATAGTGCCTGTTCAATAGCTGCTATGATATCTTCTACATCTTCTATCCCGATGGATAGCCTTACAAAGTCTTCAGTAACACCTGTTGTTTCCTGTTCTGCTAGGGTTAATTGCTGGTGTGTTGTGCTGGATGGGTGTATTACTAGACTTTTTGAGTCTCCAATGTTTGCTAGGTGGGAGAATAGTTTAACACTTTCAATGAATTTTTTACCTGCCTCTAATCCACCTTCAATTCCAAATCCTATTAATCCACCATAACCACCTTTAAGGTATTTACTGGCTATTTTATGTTTTGGATCGTCTTCTAGGCCAGGGTAACTTATCCATTTAACTTTTGGATGGTCTTTTAAATACTCTGCAACTTTCAGTGCATTTTCAGCGTGTCTTAATACTCTTATTTCTAATGTTTCAAGTCCTTGGAGGAATTGGAATGCATTAAATGGGCTGAGTGCTGGTCCGAGATCTCTTAGAAGTACTACTCTTGCTCTTATTGTAAATGCTATGTTTCCTGCTTCTGGAAAGTCACCGAATGTTTCCCAATATTTAAGTCCATGGTAACTTGGATCTGGTTCTGTGAATTGTGGAAACTTACCATTTCCCCAGTCAAATTTACCAGAATCTACTATAACTCCTCCAATGGAAGTTCCGTGTCCTCCAATGTATTTAGTTGCTGATAAAACTGTTATATCTGCCCCATAATCAATAGGTTTTACAAGTCCTACAGTTGCTGTATTGTCTACTATTAAAGGTATCCCAGCATCGTGAGCAATTTCTGCTAGTACTTCAAAGTCGGGTACATCGAGTTTAGGGTTTCCTAATGATTCAACATATAATGCCTTGGTTTTTTCATTTATTGCGGCTTTAAATTCTTCTGGATTTTCTGAATCTACAAATGTCACAGTTCTTCCTAATCTAGGTAGTGTGTAATTGAATAGTTCATAGGTTCCACCATATAAATTGTCACCTGAGACTATGTTGTCTCCAAGTTCGGATACATTCAAGATTGCGAGGAATATCGCGCTCATTCCTGATGAAACTCCAAGAGCTGTTGCTCCCCCTTCAACTGCTGCTACTCTCTTTTCGAATATATCAGTGGTAGGATTCATGATCCTGGTGTAGATGTTTCCAAATTCTTTAAGACCAAATAGATTTGCAGCATGTTCTGTGTCGTTGAACACGTATGATGTTGTTAAGTATATTGGAACCGCTCTCGATCCTGTTGCAGAATCTGGTTCTTCCTGTCCAACATGTAATCCAATTGTACTTAATCCTGGTCCTTTCCATTCTTCATTTTTATTTTCTTCATTTCCATTTGATTTTTCTTCAGACATAATCTTTTCCTCCGTTTTATTAATGACTTCCAAATATTACCACGTTCCATTTTTAACAAAATATAAAAATGTAAAATACATTATGGTTTTTTTACAAGATTTTTATATTCATGGTAATAATTTTTATAATTTTCAATGGTTAAATCCATTTAACTGCAATAGATTGGTTAAATAATCACCACTAAGAAAATATAACAATTGTTATAATTTAATGATATTTAAAGTTTCTGATATTGAGATGTTTTCAAGTGTTGGATCGTAACAAATCTACTGTTTACACCACACAACAACATAACCCACAGAATTAAACTAAAAAATAACATCCAAAAAACAATTTATACATAGAAAACTGAATTAAATAGTGAAATATCCGTAATAAATTATCATTTAACGAATATGACTTATCTCAAAGAAATAAAGTTTACAAATTATTACATACTAAGTGATGTTCCCAACCATATTAGCATAATTTTTTATTATTTTAGATAATTTACATAAATTTATATTAATAACAATTGTTATAATAAATTTGGTGATAAAATGAGTTTAACTAAAGAAATGATCGATGCTATAGAAAAGGATCTTGTTTTTCTTGCAACAGCAAGTCCTGATGGAATTCCAAATGTTGTTCCTATAGGATTTGCAAGGCCTATTGGAGAAGATACTATATTAATTGCAGATAATTATATGAATAAAACACGCCAGAATCTTGAAAAAAATCCAAAAATTTCGCTGGTAACTAAAGATGCAACTAAATGCCCATTTCAGTTTAAAGGCTCTGTTTTAATATATGAATCTGGAAAGTACTTTGACATGGTTACAGAATGGGGTGAAAATGCCATGACAAAACTTACACCAAAAGCTGCTATTCTAATGAAGGTAGAAGAGATATATTCTATACAACCAGGTCCTGATGCCGGTAAGAAAATCGATTAAATATGTGATGTTGGTACAAAAAAATGTACACACTTCACTTTTTTCTTATGAACAACCATTTATTTTATTCATTTAATCAGTACTTTATTATCACACATCAATAATAAATTTATTAGACGATTTGATGTGATTAATAATAAGATTTAATAATAATCTTCAATAAATAAAACTTAACATATCGTGAATAAAAAATTGTAGTACAAAATTCTTTAGATTTAGGCATAAAGTATTTATATAACAATTGTTAACTAGTTAGTACAGTGTATTAAGCTACACTTCAGGGCATTCTTTTGCCGAGATGACCGAGCGGCTAGGTGCGTGGCTGCAAACCACGATACTTGGGTTCAATTCCCAATCTCGGCCTATATTTTTCTTATATCCAAATTTATAGTTAAAAAGTACTAAATTTTAATATCTAATAAAAATACTAAAATATTTAATAATACATCGTTTTAAAGATAATAACTATCCCATTGAAAGTTAATTAGTCTTCCAAATTATTCATGTTATAAGTAAGATTATCAGGAACAGTGAAACCTATGATAAAATTGTACAACACCATAACCCGAAGGAAGGAAATATTCAAACCCCGAGAAGGAAACAAAATAAAACTCTTTGTTTGCGGGCCAACTGTATACGATCATTCACACATAGGTCATGCAAGGACATATATCTCCTTCGATGTAATTGCAAGGTACCTTAAGTACAGTGGATTTACAGTGTTTTATTTGCAAAATATCACAGATCTGGACGATAAAATCTTAAAAAGGGCAGAAGAACTTGGATCATCACCATTAGAACTTGCAAGAAGATACGAAGAAAAATATCTCCAAGATATGAAGGTTTTGGGTGTTGAAAACGTTAATTTCTATGCAAGGGCTACCGAACACATTCCTGAAATAATTAACCAAATAAAAATCCTTGTTGATAAGGGATTTGCATACGAAACAGATAAAGGTGTATATTTCGATGAATCTAAGTTTAAAGACTTTGGTAAATTATCAAACCGCAATTTGGAAGATTTAAATGTTCATAGGATTGGTCCTGACACTTCAAAAAGGAACCAAGGAGATTTCGCTCTATGGAAAAAGAGAGAAATAGAATTAGAAGAATTAGAAATGGTGTGGGATTCGCCTTGGGGAACTGGACGACCAGGTTGGCATATAGAAGATACAGCCATTACAGATACCTACTTCGGACCGCAATATGATATACATGGCGGTGGGTTGGATCTTATTTTTCCACATCACGAAGCTGAAATAGCACAGATGGAAGCAGTTTCCAATAAAAAACCAATGGTAAAATACTGGATGCATACTGGCTTTTTAAATGTTAAGGGAGAAAAAATGTCCAAATCCCTTGGAAACTTTATTACCATTAACGATTTATTACAGGAATACTCACCAGATGTTTTCAGGTTTTTTGTACTTTCAACCCACTACAGAAGCCCAATAGATTTCAGTCAAGAAATACTCCATCAATCACAACAGGGACTTCAAAGAATTTACAAGTTAATTGAAACTATAAACGAATTATTAGACGAAAATACTGCAATATCAATGGAAAACGACCAGGAATATATTTATAAACTTTCAGAAGTTCGAAAAGAGTTTTTCGAAGCAATGGACAATGATTTTAATACACCATCTGCATTTTCTACAATTTTTGATATCATAAGGGAAGTAAATAGAGACATAAACAATTCAAATATTTCTAAAAATGCGTTAACCAAATTAAAAGCACTTATCATTGAATTTGGTATTGTTTTAGGATTTGATTTTTCTTTGAAAAATGAAAATGAGCAAGATCTTCAAGACGATTTAATTGAACTCTTAAAAGATGTTAGAGGTAAACTCCGTGATAAAAAGGAATGGAAACTCTCTGATGAAATAAGAAGCAGATTAAAGGAACTTGATATTGTAATTGAAGACAAGTCAACCTAGATATATACAAATAATAAATAAATCAAATTTTAACTTTTATTCTAATCCTAAATTACTCTAAACGAAATGACCAAACCCCGAAAGAGTGAATTAAATTTTTATTATCAGTCTATTTGATCAATAGATATATTAATCATGGACATAACAATCGTTATCTAATAGGATATTGATAAATTTTTAATATTGAAAAATTTAATTAAATACAAATTTAAAGTGAAAACATGATCTATGACGTTATCATTGTGGGTACCGGTGCTGGAGGAGCAACTGTAGCACACGAACTATCCAATAAAAGTTTGAATATACTAGTACTAGAAAAAGGCTTAAATCATCCAAGGGGAACTGCAGCCAATCATATCAAAAACACCAAATTATCACTCAGCTTAGAAGAAAATAGAAACGATAATAGGTATGAATTCTTGAACTATCCCGCAGAATTAATGAATATAGAAGGATTAGGAGGCACAACCCCAGTATCTCTTGCAAATGGTTGTTATGCTTGTATAAGCTGCTATAAAAATAGTGCTACAGCCCAGTTTAAAGGCTTCGATCTAGAGCTCTTTGAAGAACTTTTAGAAGCGAGTAAGGAATTAAAAGTTGGATCCCTCCCAGTTGAGATGATGGGCCCAGCTACAAGAATGATAGTTGATAAAGGTGAAAAATTAGGGTACTTTATGGAACCCATGCCCAAATTTATTGACTTTAATAAATGTGATAGCTGTGGATTATGTATACTCGGGTGTACCAAGGGAGCTAAATGGGATGCAAATGATTTTATTAAAGAAATAAATGAAACAGAAAATAATACAGAAATATTATCCAACATTACAGTTACAAGGGTTCTGCATAAAAATCAGAGGGTGGATGGTGTTGAGGGCATAGATTCAAATGGCGAAAAAAAACATTACCGTTCAAAAATAGTTGTTATAGCAGCTGGAGCTTTAAACACCCCAAAAATATTAATAGATTCGGATGTAACCAATGAAGTTAGTGATGGCCTCTTCACAGATCTGTTTATTACCGTTGGTGGATATTTGAAGGATGTAAATCTCAACACTGAAATTCCTATGGGAGTTAAATCAGAATTTGGGCCATATTTCATATCACCACATTTCTCAAACCAATTAATATCATTAATAGAAGAAAAAGGATTCAGTCCCAAAGCCAAAGATGTAATGGGATTGATGGTTAAAATAGCTGACGAAGCTAATGGGAAGATATACAAAGATGGGAGAATTGAAAAAGAACTCACATCAAGGGATTTAAATTTGTTGAAGGAAGGATATGATAAATCTGTTGAACTGTTAAAGGCTGTTGGTGTGGAACCTTCATCAATATCATCGACACCTATAAGGGGAGCTCATCCCGGCGGAACAGCAGCAATAGGTAAAGTAGTGGATAAAAATCTTGAAACATGCATCAAAGGACTTTTTATTGCTGATGCAAGTGTAATACCTCAAGCACCAGGAAGGCCACCTATTTTAACCATTGTGGCTCTTGCTAAAAGACTCTCAAAAAATATTGCAGATGAAATTTGTGAACCAAATAGTTTGGTATAAAAAAAATCATTGTAACTCAGATAATTGGGAATGGTATTAATTTAGATTAAGATAATTAAATGCATAGAATTTACAAAAAGCTGATAAATTTTATGATATCAAAAATATTAATCAGGAAATGATCATTATGCAGAGCAGATATTCAAGACAAGTAATATTACAAAACATTGGTGAAGAAGGACAGGAAAAACTTTTAAATAGCAGTGTAGCCATTGTAGGATGCGGAGCCCTTGGAACAGTAGCAGCTAATAATCTAGCTCGTGCAGGTGTAGGTAAAATCTCAATTATAGACAGGGACTTTGTTGAGCTTAACAATCTTCAAAGGCAAATGCTCTTTGATGAAAACGATATTGGGGCACCAAAAGCCGTTGCAGCCTCCGAGAAAATAGCTAGTATAAATTCTGATATAGAAGTGCATCCTATTATCAAAGATGTAAATTATACCAATATTGAAGAAATTTTAAACAGTGTTGATCTGGTTATAGATGGAACAGACAACATACAGACCAGAATGCTTATAAATGATGTCTGTGTAAAAAATAGAATTCCATGGATATACACGGGTGCAATAGGTACATCTGGAATGAGCATGAACATACTACCCGATAAGGCATGTATCAGATGCCTTTATCCAAGTATACCAAAGGCTGGATCACTCCCAACATGCGACACTATGGGAGTATTGAACACCATAACAGTTATAATGGGTTCGATAGAAACAACTGAAGCCATTAAAATTCTATTAGGATTTTATGATGACATTGAATCAACTAACAGTAATTTATTAGTCTACGACACATGGAACCATTCATTTGATAGTATAATGGTTAAGAAGAATGAAAAGTGTGAATGTTGCGGCAGGGAAAATTATGAATTCATTGATTCGGATGAACAGGAAATAATTACCTCCCTGTGCGGTAGAAATGCGATACAGATAACTCCAGCAGATCCTAAGGAGTTGTCCCTAAAGGGTATTGGTGAAAAACTTGAAAAACTTGGGACTGTCAAATGTACAGATTTTATAATGCTCTTTAAAAATGATGAAACAGAAATATCATTATTTCGAGATGGAAGGGCAATAATCAAGGGAACCAACGATGAAATAGTGGCAAGGACCATCTATGCCCGCTATATTGGAACATAAAATTAAAAAAAGTTAATTTAAGGAAATTGGAGTTATGTATTTTTATAATACAACCAACAAATATGAAATACTATATGACAGACCAATAACTTCAGAAAAGTTATTAAAACGGTGCAATATTACATGAAAACTATTAAACTCAAAAAAGAATCAGTACAACTTGTAAAAGATGTTTTAAAAGATATAAAAGCATCTCCTGATCTTGGGATCTACAAGTGTGTGCAGTGTGGTATGTGTACATCTGTTTGTCCAGGTGCTAGACAAACAGAATATGATCCAAGGGATATGATAAGAAGGGTTCTTGAAGACGATGAAACAGTTATAGACGATGATAATATTTGGAACTGTTTTTCATGCTACACATGTAACAGTGTATGTCCTTCGGGTAACAATGCAAGTGAAATAAACCAGATATTGAGACAAATGTCTATTGACAAAGGGGAAGGCATGAAAAAAATTGTGTCATTTGCTGCATATGGAGACAGCTTCATGGAACTGGGAGTTGGATCTATACCCAATAACTTCTTTGATGTCATGGTCAAGGATGTTGGTCCGGGATATATGGATCTTAAAATAAATATTGAAGATATACGTGCCGATCTAGGCCTTGGTTCCTATATATTACCAGAAAATGCCATTGATGAAGTTGAATCCATACTTGATAATTCTGGATTTAAAGATAGACTCGAAAAGATAAAGAGATGTAAATAATGAAATTTATACCCGATAAAGATATTTTACTCTTTAAAAGCTGCCTTGTAAACGTTGAATATCCTGGCATCGAATCATCAACATGCTACATCTTCGACAGGATAGATGTTGATTACTACGTTGATGAAAGACAATCATGTTGTACAGGACTCGGACACTACTACGATCTATTTGACCAAATTTCAACCACAGCACTCGCTGCCAGAAACTTCCATATAGCAGTTGAAACTGGTCACAAGAATATCGCTGTTATGTGTGCAACATGTTACGCCATACTAAAAAAATCAGCCAAAATATTAAACCAGAATGAAGAGGCAAGAAATAAAGTGAATGAAATACTTGATGATTCCAATCTTGAAAAAAGGGAGTACACCCAGGGTGATATGGATCCAGCTCAAAACATATTCCATGTGGCTGAAATATTCTTCAATAAACGTGAGGAAATATCAAGCCAGGTTAAAGTAGATCTCACGGGTTTAAGGGTCGCAACCCACCATGCATGTCACTATTGTAAAGTACACTACAACGATACAATAGAAGGTGTGAGGGATCCTAACTTAATAGACAAACTTGCTGAGGCTGTGGGTGTTGAAACCATAGGATGGTACGATCATAAGAGGGTAACTTGTGGTGCGGGTTTCCGTCAGAGATTCACAAATAAAGAAGCATCTCTGGCTGTGACAGCAGGAAAACTTCAGGCTTTAAAGGAGAATAAAGTAGATTTATTGCTGCACATGTGTCCTAACTGTCAGATGCAGTTTGACCGTTATCAACCATACATCGAAGAAAAACTCGACACAGAATTTAACATATTCCATCTGAATATATCACAGTTCATTGCACTGGCCTTTGGCGCGGATCCATATAAGATTCTGGGTATACAAACCCACACAGTTCCAATAGAACCCCTTCTTAAGAAATTAAATTATTCATTGGAATCAAATCAAAAAGTGGATGTAAAAGCTAAAAAATCCATTAACTGATATTTAATCTATTAATTTTACTATAATACAAAATCCAAAATTTAAAAAAATAATATATAATTCTAATATTAACTCCCATGGGAGGAACTCATATGAACCAAGATTCATCTAAGGATATTTCAAATAAAGACCTTAAAATAGGTGTTTTTCTATGCCGCTGTGGTGGAAACATTTCAGACACAGTCGACATGGAAAAGCTAAGATCATCGGTAGATGCAGAAGTGGTCGAGGAATTTGAAAATCTCTGTTCAATTAACGGAAGAAAAATAATAAGAGACAGTATTATACAGAAAAACCTTGACAGGATAGTTGTAGCTGCATGTTCACCAATAACCCATGAAAAAACATTTCAAAAATATATAAATCCATTAAATCCATACCTCCTTGAAATGGCTAATCTAAGGGAACAGTGTTCATGGGTAAATCCCGATGTTGAAACAGCAACAGAAAAGGCAATATCACTTGTAAACGCATCAATTGAAAAGGTTAAATATGCACAGCCCCTAGACCCAGTGTTACGTAAGACAACCAAGAGCGCTGCAGTGATTGGCGGGGGAATCTCAGGTATAAGTGCATCGCTTTCACTTGCAAGACAGGGCATTAAAACCTGTCTCATAGAAGAACAACCAACAATTGGAGGGGCAATGGTCAAGGTTGGTAAACTCTTTTCACCCGAAAAACTAGCAGAAGAATGTGCAATGTGTCTATTAAACCCACTTGTAAATGAGGCTGTGGAACATAAAAACATTAGAATAATGACCAACACCACTTTAAAATCTGCTGAAAGAAGGTCTGGTAATTTCCATCTTCTAATTGAATCTAAACCTCGAAAGGTAATAGAAGATAGGTGTATAAGTTGTGGAAAATGTGCAGAAGTTTGTCCTGTCGAAGTCAAAGATTCTTGGAACGAAGACATGACCTTCAGAAAGGCTATTTACAAACCATTTGCACAGGCTGTACCTGATGTTTACACCATCGATCTTGAGAAGTGTAAAAACTGTGGAAAATGTCAAGAGGTCTGTAGAATGAATGCTATTGACCTTGACATGGAAGGTGAAGTTGTTCCAATGACAGTTGGTTCTGTTGTAATAGCAACGGGCCATAAAACCTTTGATATGGCTAAAAGACCCGAATATTCCTATGGTCGTCACGATGATATTGTCACCCAGATGGAACTTGCAAGGATCATGGGAGTTAACGGACCAACCCAGGGCAAATTACTGAAACCATCGAACAATAAAGTTCCTGAACGTGTTGTTATGGTACAATGTGTGGGTTCGAGGGATGAAAAACCAGGTGGAAGAAAGTACTGTTCCAAGGTATGCTGTATGGTTGCAATCAAACATGCAAATGTTATTAAACAGCATTACCCAGATACAGATGTTATTATCTGTTACACAGATATGAGAACACCGGGAATGTATGAAAAATACTTTAAATATGCACAGTCAAATGGGGTGAGGTTAATCAGGGGCAGACCCGGAGAAATAGCAGAGAAAGATGGAATATTCCTTGTGAGGTTAGAGGACACACTTTCAAGAGAGCCTCTTGAAATAGAAGCCGATTTAGTTGTTCTTTCAACTGCAATGGAACCATCAGATGGAACCATCAATGTTTCTGGTTTACTGGATGTTGGACTTACAGAGGAACTATTTGTCAAGGAGAAACATTCCAAGATCAAACCCGTTGCAACTGAAGTTGATGGTGTATACGTCTGCGGAACTGCTCAGGGACCTAAAGATATTACAGATAGTATAGTTCAGGCAAATGCGGCTGCAGCAAAAATTTCAGAGTTAATAAATGGCGGTGTGGAATTAGAACCATTTGTTGCATCTATTGATCAGTCAAAATGTAACCTGTGTAAGAAATGTATCGATATCTGTAAATATAAAGCAGCTTACATACAGGATGGTATGTTAACTGTTGATCCTATCTCTTGTACTGGATGTGGAGCATGTATTTGGGAATGTGAAAATAATGCCATAGAGATAATGGGCCAGACAGATGAACAGATAATCGCCACCATCGATGGTATGTTAAAGGATAAAAAACCAGAAGAAAATCGTATCATAGCATTTTTAGATTCGGTTGGATATGTTTCAGCAGATAACATTGGAATAAATAAGATATCTGTTCCTAGTTCTGTTAGAATAATTAAAATCCCATCAATGAATAGGATTATGCCTAAACATATCCTACACGCCTTTAAAATGGGTGCTGATGGTATTATTATGGGAGAATATCCATACAATCCAATGTATTCCCGTACCAAAGAGAAGATAGCTGGATTAAAAGAGGAACTGGTTAAAAACAATATCAATCCCGACAGACTGGCATTTTACAAGGTATATATTCCCTACTTCAGAGGTCTTGCAAATAAATTCAAAGAATTTGATGGGGAAATAACATGTCTTGAGAAGGGATGATACTTATTTTCCCATTATTTTAAAATTTTATTTATATATTTTATATAATTTTTAATTCATTTTGATTATATCATATTTTTATTTATCTTATTTTCTAGTAATATTTCATGGCATTGTCATTTTTTTTGGGATTATACCAGGTTATACGTAACAATTTTAACAAAATATCGAAAGATTTTTATATAATTGTCCGTTGCTTATAAGTATGAACAAGATAGTGCTAGGTCTCCCAAAGGGGAGTTTAAATAATGTAAACAGGGGTAATACTTATCAGTTATTTGTTGATGCAGGTTACGAAGTCAGGGGATATGAACCGGGTAACGAATCAAATGAGATAGTAATAGTCAACGACCCTGAAATTAAAGGATTTTTAACCCGTCCACAAAGCGCTCCTGTTGAATTGAATCGTAAAATTCTTGACATTGCAATAATCGGAGAAGATTGGGCACAGGAAGAATCTGTTAATTACAAAGAAAAATTAATCAGAAAAATAGGCGATCTAGATTATGGTCAGACCAGACTCATAGTTGGTGTACCTAAGGAATCCCCATATGATTCATTAACAGAATTTTTTAGAGCGAATAAAGACAGGAAAACTCCAATACTATGCTTTACAGAGTATCCAAATCTTACCAGACAGTTCTTTATGAACAATCAGGGGTACAAAGAAATATTCGGGGATAGTGTTCCTTTTGTACAGGTAAGAGGACTTCGTGATGGTGACAATCAGATGGTACAGGTGATTAACTCTGATGGTGCAACTGAGGTGTACATTGCAAAGGGTGCAGATCTCATAGTTGATAATACACAGACAGGGAACAGCCTTAGAAAGGCCGGATTAAAAGAACTTGAAAGTATCATGGAATCGAGTGCAGGACTCTATGCAGGACCGGGCTGTAAAGGTGCAAAGGAAGAAAAGGCCCAAATGATGTTTGAACAACTTTTTGGTGCTATAAATGCCCGAAAATATTTTGATGTTAAATTTAACATATCCAACACTAAGGTTACAGATGTTAAGAAGTTTCTCCTGTCCAACGAGTACTGTTCAGATGAACCAACCGTTGTTGAGGGAAGTACTTTTTCACAAGTGAATGTTCTAATACCTAAAAATAAGTTTCCAATCATGTTGAAAGGAATTAAAAATTATGGTGCTTCATCAATTATAAGAGAAAATGTTAAACAATACGTTAAATAATTAATTTTTTTTTAAATAAAGAAATTTATCATCATACTTCAAGTAATTTCAAATTTTTGGAGAGGGTAAACATGGAAATTCAAAATGTTAACAGTTTTCTGATTGATTCTGAACTTAAATCAGGTAAAGGTTTTCCTTATGCATTTTACTTTACAAATGCAACAGAATCTGAATTTAAAGAGTTATTAAATAATTTTTTATCTGAGTATGAAATTAAAGAGGATAGTAAGTTTAATCCTGGTATTTTTACCGCATATGTGGCAAAGAATGGATATTATATCCCTGCAAGAAGGGATAAAGTTTTCAGTCCGATCCCTTAAAAGATAGATAATCTTTTATTATTTTTTCAAATCCGGTCATATCCAAATACTATTTTTAAAGAATTTATAACAAGATTTAAATAATTACTAACGTATTTAGTTCATGTAACCCCCTCTAGGGTATATTCAATGGACTTGATGAGCAGTGGTTGGACATATTTGTTATCGTTCATATTGATTGTTTAAAAGAGTGTTTGAATCTTCATTTATTAGTCGCTTGATCATTTTAGTGAAGTATCTATGCTGTCTCTGTGTAAATGAAATATTACATTTGGAACATACATGCCATAACTCTCCGGGTTCATTGATAGATTTATAATTTAGCATCTGGGATTTACAGTTTGGACACTCCATTGAATTTAAATTACTTTTTCTTTGAACTCCTTCTATTTCATTAATGATTCCCTTAGTATTTTTAAACCATTCTAATACTTCTTTTTTAGGAGTTATAACTAATTCTAATTCATTATGTTTCTTATTTGATTGTTCTGCAGGAATTGTTACTTTAGGTTTCAGTTTTGTATCGCTCATTAAAATCTACCTCACATAAAATTGGTTAGTGTTATTGGTGGGTGTGATGGTAGAGCACGAGAGAAGAAAAAAATAATTTAATGAAAATTTAATGGGAATAATATAAAAAACTAGCCAAGATTAAAAAAAAATAGTTTATAGAGTTCATGATATAATAGGGAAGTTCCAAAAATTCATAATAACACTGTAGATTAAAATCATCCGAGTTTATGGCATTTAATCCTTTAAAAAAAATTAATAGGAATTTATTTATAGTTTTTTAGGTATCATTTCAGGATTTAGTATGCTTATACCTGTATTTTCACCGACAACTTCGACTTGTACCACCCAGTCAGCATCAGATCCATCGGTTTGGGCATCAAATTTTTCAACTAATTCTTCAGAAATTTTCTCGATTAATTCTTCCCGTGATTTTATATATTTTCTTCCCCTTAAATCACATATCACCTTAAATGAATCTCCTGAAACAATCCTATTATTAGCAAGGTCCAGGATCTTTTCTAATATAATATCTAAACGGGTCCTAACCACATTTTCTATAAGAACAACTTTAGATATTACTGTGGTTTGAGCATCATCCAGTAATTTAACAGCATCTAATGGTTCCATTGCCAAATCTATTAAAATAACGTTGGGAAAATTTGAGTCTTTAATATTAAACACTTTTTCATCATTTTGGAGTGCCATCTCAATTTCTTCTATCCCCAATAGCTCAACACCTGAATTTGCATCCTCTTTTCCTTGAAGTGTAACTAATAGATTAAATGTTTCTGTTGGCTTGATAAGACCACCACCTGTTTATTATTATGTTCTCGAACAATAATAAAATTTATGATTTTTGAATTAAATTGATTTATGGTTGGAAAGGCATTGGGGATTATTCGTTGTTTTAGAGATGGGTGAATCGATTTTATGGTCATGAAAAAAAGGGATTTTCATAAACACATCCAATTTTAATTTATTTTAGAGATAACAAGTAATTTGGATATTTTGTTAAATCGACAGTAATATAAATTTTAAAAAATATTAGAATCTGTAAAAATAGAATATTGATTATTATATTCAGGAAGAAAACCAATTTTTTATATAAAAATTCGGTTAAAATATGATATATTCTAATACCATACAATTAGTAAATTTTATTAAAAGTGAAACAGTAATTAGTTGTCTACTTGTTTTTCCATTAGTATTAAGTGACTATTTATACAAAGAAATCGTTTAATTTTGACAGGATTTATATTTAAATAAATTTATTTGTGATTGAAGACAATTAATATAATTGATGGTTGTATTTTACAATTTATAAAAAGTGAAATAAATAAAATTAAACCCTTCTCAACAGATATGATATTTACATTTGAAGATACAGGAGTAACTAACAAACAATATTCATTTTTAAAAAATCGATTAAACCAATATAACTGGTATATTGACGATGATTACTCAATGACAGCAGAAACCCCGTTTGAAGAATCATCAAAAATATTGTTAATTGCAATGGTGATTGTAATTCCAGATCGTCTAATACCAAAGAACAATGAAGTTCTTACACAGATAATTACCGAACATATCAATAGATTTCCAAAATTCTATGAAAGGATTACACAACAATTTAATCCGGACAATGAAAAAGAATCATATTCAAGCCCTTCCTATTCTCCATGAATCTTCGAACAACATTTTAATATTATTTAACTATGGTTATGAGGCAAAGTATTCTTAATTTAGCCGATCTAATCTTATAATTTCCTAAGATTCAATATGCATTCAATTTATTACCTGAATATAGGCATATAAGAATTTAAAGTTTTTAACAATTAAATTGGAGGATTGATAAAATACGTTTAAGTTTAGTTGAAATGATGCCTAACATAAAATCAATTAAAGAACAACAAGCCGATGCACTTAATTTCAGGGAAACAAACTCAAATAAGAATTGTATGAACTGCAAATATTGTGATCAGGGGCTTTTTGATAAGTTTGAATCAGAATGTACACTTTTCAATATTAAAGTCGATACCCAACATGTTTGTGATTTATATTGAAAATATAAACCCTAGTCGGAATTGATAATCCATTCAGAAATTCTTTAGATATAATTTTAGGTTGAAAAATTCAATTTTTGAATATTTGAATTATAAATTGAAGTCATATTTCCTTAATTAAATTTTGTTTTATACCTTTTTTTATGAATTAGAATAAAAGAAATACCCTATTTCAGATAAAAAGTACTGGTTAAATATATTGTCATACACCCTATCTGCGATAATTTTAATGTTGTATGGATTGACTTCTAAAATTTAGGAGATAGGTATCTGCAAAATTAATCCAATTATTTTAAATCAATTAAAATCTATTTGCCTATAATTTAATCATTACTTTGTAAAGACTAATTTATTATGAATTTCGATTTATAATCCCATAATTGTTTTAATTAAATTATGTTCCATTTCAGAGTGTCTGGTTTTATAATTTAGATAGCTAAGAATAATATAAATTATGTGGAAACAGTATCAAAATCTTTTGAATTCTATTTTGGGGTATCAATATAATCCTATTTAATCATTGAATCTAGTTAATAGTGTGCTTCTTCTGTGTGTGCTTTATCAATAAATCTGAGGTTAAATATATCTTCGACATTTAGATCATTTTTCATGTACCCCAGTTCCTTTAAAACGGGTATAAATTTCATTGTTGATTTGATGTATTTATCAGGAATTTTAGCACAGTAACGTGGAGATATTTTGTAAGTATCTAAAACAAATTCTTTATCAACTATACCCATTTCTTGTGATGCTATTTCTGCAGCTATTTCAGGTTCATTCCTTATTAAATTAGAGGCATCTTCATGGGCCTTTAAGAAACTTATAATAAAATCTCCTGAATTTGATATTAAGTGTTCTTGTACGACTATTCCATAGCTGGGATTGTAGGGCCAAAGTGTTTTTGGTGGAAGTATAATTTTGGTATCAAATTGATTCGATGCTACTGTTGCCAGTGAAGGTGTACCAACTCCAGCATCTATTTCACCATCATGAATTGCGTCTGGAATGAAATCAGCCCATGGATAATTGTTGATTGAAATATTTTCCTTCTTTAGTATGCTTCTTATTATAACATCGTGTATTGAACCTTTAGTTGGTGTTCCAATAGTTTTCTCGTTGAACTGTTCAATAACCAAGTCAACATTTCCTAATTCTTTATAAGATTTGTATGACTTATCAGCAATCATTACAGTTCCCTCAATATGTCCACCACCAACACATTTTATTTTCATACCATTTTCTACACCAATCATGACTGGTGGAAGTCCAATATATCCAAGATCTATTTCCATATTTTTAAATGCCTTGATCATGGCCGGACCTGTTGGGAACAGTATCCACTCAGTTTCTTCAATGTTATCAAAGGGAAATTTTCCACTCTTTAAAATGAATGATGTGTGGTATATGGTTGAGAGATATCCGATTCGCATTTAGTATTATACTCCTAATATTGGCTAATAATAATATTCTTTTTTTCAAAAATTCATCACTTTGAGTTAATATAACAATTGTTATATTTAAATTTTACTAACACCATAAAAAAGAATTAATATATATAATATTGTTTTTTAAAGTCAAACTTCAAATGTTAATATGAGGCTGTCTCATAAATCAAAATATGGAAAAAAATAAGAATAAATAGACCTTTAAATTTAAAATAAACAGAATGTAGCGATGCAGGAGTAATTATGAGACAGCCTCAATATAAAAAAAAATTTATTAATAACAGCAGGAATAATTATGAAATTTATAATAACAGGTCAAACATCCCATAATAAAGTATCATTAACATGAAAATTATAACTAGCTCCAAGAACTCTAAATAACTTAGGATATACCTATTAATTGGATAATTAGCCAAAAAAATAATTTATTTTCATTAGTATGTAAAAAATTATTAATGTCAATTGATGAGTTATCAATTGCTTTTATAAATGTTAGATAGCTATATCTTGTTTGTAAATCTCACACCCATATCATAGGCCTTTTCACAGTCTATTGGAAAGACTTCCCTGCGTCTTTTAGCCTTTTCCTCTACATCAAAGGAATTGACATATTTAAAATAATCATCAAATTGATATGTATCAGTAACCAGCAGAGATTCTGACAAACCGAATATTCTACCCAATATCATCTCGTTAAGTTCCACGTGTTTATCTATGCTTAAAGCTTTTATAAAGTTTTCATTAGCACCCATAGTGTAAATGAATCCTACAGGTAATTTTTTTGGAAACAGGGATGTGCGGTCTGTATCATAAACTAAATAAGGAAAAATTAAACGTTCTAAAAATGATCTAATTACCCCTGTTACTGTACCTAGATATATTGGAGAACCTAGTATCAAAGCATCAACATTTTCGATACGTTCTAATACTGGAGAGATTTCGTCTTTAAATGCACAGTGTCCATATGATTTTCCATTCTTTAGTTTGCAAGAAAAACAGCTTGTACATCCTACAAAATTAAGATCATACAGATTAATTAGTTCTGTTTCAGCTCCTTTAGAAGATGCACCTTCCAGAGCCTTGTTTAGCAAAGTAGCTGTATTCCATTGTTTTCTTGGACTTCCATTAATAGCTAACACTTTCATTTTTTTGCCCTCCAATTTATTATTAATATAAAAATTTTCATTTACTAACCAAATTTATTATACTCATAACAGTTCTATCGTTGGATTATGTTAAGCCTCAACAGTAAAATTAGTAAGTTTATAAATATAAATGTTTAATTATTTTAAACTTTTCTTTTTTCCCCTATTATTCAAGTATTGGGCTAAAGATCCATAAATTAAAACAATTTTTATACTTTATTCGTTTTATTTGTACTATTTTTTACCAAAGTTTTTAGATTTGATCATATTTTGACCGATACAATCATTGAACCATATTATAATAATTCTATTTTTAAATTGAAACACTTTGCCAAATAAAAAAAAACCCCTATGGACTAAATACCCCATATTATTTTGATAAATATATATATCCGATTTTTTCTAACAATTAAAATTGAAATCAGATATTAATACCTTACTTTTAGATTTATTTCCATTTTTAACTAGGATTTAATTAATATGCTAATCAACAAAAAAAATAAATGATTATTATGGATTTACAATTACAGTTTTTAAATATGTAATATTGGTTAAAACTTCATAAAATCTCTTAAAATCTAATTAAGATAAATATTACATACAAGTGTCAAATGCAACAGGAGGTACACCATCTTTGGTAAAACAAGACAATAAAATGGTATATGTTGTACCAGTTATTGACAACGGAAATAATGTTGGTGAAATTGATATAGACGCACAAACAGGTGCAAACCTGGGAGGAGCTGGAGGAAGTCCTTAGTGGACTTTCTCTATTTCATTTTCTGATATTAAATGGGAATGAAACGATTTAAAATTATTTTACCATTAATTAATTTTTATTTTTTTTGAATAATTTACTCGGATGTAACTTATTAATATTATTTTATCATGAAATATTTTTATAAATATTAAAAATAGATCTTTCTTTTCAAATGAATTTAATGATATTCATTGAATTTAATTTTTACTAAATAAAAAATTAATTTATTTTTCCTTATAATCAACAAAACTTTCAGGAAATCTGTTACGGAGATAATCCATAAAACTTCTATTTTCAAGGTCTTCTATAACTTGTCTATGGAATATAATCTGATTACGTGCCTCATCTAACTGTTTTTTTGTAATGTTCAATCTGTGTTCAAGCTTGTTATAATTATTTTTTAACTCCTCAAACTTTCCAATTTGGAGTTCCAGCTCCTTGAGTTCGTATTGGTTTATTTGTTTTTTAAGAGAATCTTTCTCGATGATTATATCATGTATCCTGTCCTGTGAATCTATGAATTTAGTTTGAAGTAATTTAATCTCGTTATTTTTCTCTGCAAGTTCTTTATTCAATTTTTCTATCAATAATTTATCGTTCTGGGACTCGATATCATTTTTTTTATCATGTTTATCCATGCCAATTCGAGATCGTTCTTTCATGATATACATATCTTTTATTTAATGAATAATTATTTTATCCACAGATCAAATATTCTTAGTTATGTCAAGAGAAAGTATTTACAAGCGGTATATTCCTGATGTTAAACATGAGCATAAAAACAAACCTGCCTACTGGTTCATTTTTAACTCTGATAAGTTACTCATAAATCATAAAAAAGACAATAAAATTCCTTTTATAAAAGATATAACTATTTTGGATACTTCGATGTTTTGTACACATTATATTGGTACACTGGAGGATCATCCATGCATATGCGCTGAAGTTCCACCCAAAATAGTTGCTCTGGATGGAATGACATTTGAAGATTTACATGAGTTGTATGAAATTTTGGACGAAGATTTATTTCTGTTGGCTGGAAGAGCAATTCAAATTATAAATTGGGATAAAAATCATCGGTATTGTGGTAAATGCGGTACCTTAACAGAAAATATGGAAAATGAAATGGCAAAAATTTGTCCAGAATGTGGGCATATATGTTATACACGTATTTCTCCAGCTGTGATAACTGCAATAATAAAGAACGGTAAGATACTCATGGCCAAACATTCATACGGCCTTAAAGATAGGTATGCCCTAGTTGCTGGTTTTATCGAGGCGGGAGAAACCTTAGAAGAAGGTGTTAAAAGAGAAATTATGGAAGAAGTGGGTTTGAAAGTTAATAATATTAAGTACTTTGGAAGCCAACCTTGGCCGTTTCCAAATTCTTTGATGGTTGGTTTTACAGCCGATTATGAAAGTGGTGAGATAAATGTTGATGGAAAAGAAATAATAGATGCAAAATGGTTTGATGTTGATGAAGTTACTCCTATGCCATCCAAGATAAGTATATCAAGCGAACTTATTGAATGGTATATTGAAAACTATTCGTAAGGTAACCACGCTTCAACTTTTACAATCTATATCACAAATTCACTACATTAATCTGAAAAGTAATCACGTACAGATTTACGTCCACTTTCAATAAGGTTTGTTATTTGTTCAGATGTCATGTTAAAATCTAGTGCCCCAATTCCTAATGTATCTATAAATATGGTACGATCAATATTCTCTTGTTTATTGAATATTTCATTATTATGACTCGCACCAAGCATTTCAATCATTCCAATAATATAATCAAATGCACCTTTAATTTTAGTAAATCTTGTTTTCATTACTTCTTCCTTTGTTGTAAGAATAAATCCTAATGGGTTGGGAACAGCATCTAATGGATAGTTATCTGTTGTTCCACCGTCAACTCCAGTAGTTCCGTCATGATACAAATCAACTGGTTTAAATATAAATGGAATACTCATACTGGTATGTACAGCAGCAAGAACCGCAAGGTTAGGACTGTTTTTATGATTATGGATGATGGTTTGTTTTCTAGACACATCACAGCATACAATATTTAAGTCAATTCCAGTATGGGCATATAGTTGTTCAAATTTGATATCTCTCGATATCTGTTTATTTTCAATGAGCTTTACAAGGAATTCACGTGCAACTAACCCATCACATAAAGTTCCTGTAGCAATTAATCTTTCACCGAGATATGCAACTCCTATGGGATGTTTTAAGGGATTTTGTAGTACTGTATTTAAATCTACCCCACCTTTACAATCTAAGAATTTTGCAAAGTTGGTATTTTTTATTATCTTTATAATTTCACCTGGATTGTAACCTAAACCAAATGCCAAGGCAATTATAGCTCCGGCCGATGCTCCTGCAACTTTTTTTATATCAGTTAAAAGTCCTTTTTGTCCTAACTCATCTATAACTCCAGCATATGCTAAGCCTTTGGCTCCCCCTCCACTAAAAACAAGTGAATCTATCTGATCTGCCCTTGATACTTTGTTTTCATATTCTAATAATCTTATTTCCATATATAATCACCTAGTTTCTGTTTTTTAGTAAAAGTTTATCTTATTTATCATATAAAATATATCACCATTTATCTACTAAACCCTTAAACACAATTTGGAATTTATCTTCAATATTTGTCCCCATTGTTATTTTTAGAATTAATTATTTGGATATTCTTTTCATAGAATTTTATAAATTTGTAAGAAATATGGTTTATTATCTGTTCTAATTCTGCATCTAATGGTTTATGATTATCTGGGAGGGATAAGACTATTTGAATTGATAATATATATGTGGAACAATCATATTTTGAATCTATAGTTATTGAGTATCTGTTGCTACTATCTAACTTAAAATCTTCCAATCGTTCGTTAATGAAATCATAACAGTCTTTCTTAATACCCTTATCCTCAAATCTAAGCAATATATCTGTTGTAAGATGTTTCTTATCTAATAATTCATATGAGATGTTCCTTATCAAAATATATCATGCCCCCTAAAATTATTTAATTTTCATAACTAATAATTATATAGTTATTTGAAGCTAATCTGAGGTGTTATTGTTAATTACATCGAATCATAGAGCTTTTAAACGGTAATTTAAATCATGTGATAATACTCACAAAAAACTAGTCAAATTTCAAATGTAAAAATAATATTTCACGGTCATTACTTTAAAAACAAAAAATATATAACAATTGTTATAAATAATAATATCTCTATAAAAATTCAAAGAAAAAAATATATGGAAATTAATGATGAATATTAAAAATTATCGGAGATTACACGTGTGAAATACGATTTTGACCAAATATGCAACCGAAAGAATACAGATTGTCTTAAATGGGATATGATGGAACCAATATTTGGAAGTGGAGATCTGATCCCACTCTGGGTAGCTGATATGGATCTTCCAGTTGCCAAACCCATCACAGACGCACTAAAAAAACGTGTTGAACACCCCTTTTATGGTTACAGTCAAGCTGGGGCCAGTGTACTAAACTCTGTTGTAGAGCGAATGAAACGTAAATATAACTGGGATATCAGGTCAGAATGGATAGTATTCACTCCAGGTGTTGTTCCAGCCCTTCATGTTGCAGTGCGTTCACTTACACATCCTGGTGACGAAGTAATACTACAAGAACCCACCTATCACCCATTTTTTCCAGTAGTTGTAAACAGCGGTTGTAAAATTGTAAATAATGGCCTTAAAATCGATAATAATAGATATGAAATAGACTACAAAGGCCTTGAAGAAAAATTCCATTCTAAATCAAGGTCCTTCCAAGAAGCAGGACGTATTAAAACCATTATATTTTGCAACCCACACAACCCAGTTGGTAGACTGTGGAAAAGAGATGAAATAATCAAGATGGGTGAAATAGTCATAAATAATGGTGCTGTAGTAATATCAGATGAAATACACTGTGAAATTTTATTTAAAGACCAAAAACACACACCATTTGCATCAATATCTGAAAAATTTGAAGAAAACAGTATTGTATGCATGTCACCAAGCAAAACTTTCAACCTTGCTGGTTTGGAAGTGTCAACAATTATAATACCCAACAAAAAACTGCGTGATAACTTTATCAACACAAGATCCGGTATTGTACCAAATCCCAATCTCTTTGGATACACAGCATTGGAAGCAGCATATAGACATGGAGATGAATGGCTGGAACAGGTTCTTGATTATCTACAGGAAAACCTTGATTGTCTAAAGTTGTACATTGAAAATAGAATACCAGATATAAAGGTAATTGACCCGGAAGGAACCTACTTAATATGGTTGGACTTTAGAGATCTTGGTATGGATAATCAGACTCTAAGCAAATTTATGAAAAGAGAAGCAAAGGTTGGATTGGAAGATGGATTTATTTTCGGTGAATCTGGAAGTGGTTTTATGAGAATGAATATAGCATGTCCTAGATCCATCCTTGCTGAAGCATTAAAACGAATTGAAAATGCTGTTAATAAATTATATTAAATTTTCATTTTATTTTAAACCAACTACCAGTTTATCCTAAATTTTCTATAAAAATTAAATAAGAGATCTATAATTTTTTAAATCATTATGCCTCTAATCAAGTTTAGATGTGTATTAAATAAATTTTTTAAAAAAAATAATTTGATTATCCGCCAGCTATTGTTTGGAATAATACCACTTGATCTCCATCTTTTAATGGTGTTTCAAGTCCATCTATATCCCTTATATCTTCACCGTTAATCATGATCTTTAAATACTCCCTTAAATTTCCATGGGTATCTAAGAGAAGATCTTTAAATTTTTCCCCATATTTCTGGAGAAGGACATTAATTAAATCAGAAACGTTATTTACATCGTCTATTTGAGTTTTTCTCTCACCAGTGATTTCTAAAAAACGTGTTAAAAACTTTACTTCTATCCTTTTATTCATATAACTTACCTCATAATTTGATTTTTATATTATTATAAATTGATTATGTATTACATGGATGATCTCTAATAAATTAAATTAACAATAGTTATACTTATGATTATTGTTATTAATAAACTAAGTTTTTCACAGTATTCCAGAAAAAGACTTCCTGAAATATATTTCAATAAATGTATCATTGATAATTATATAATATAAAAAGAGGTGTTAAAAATATGGTACAACCTACGATTAAGTATTTAATCTAGATTGTGGTTTTATTTATTATAATATAAGCGTAGATTTCCTAATTTTTAAGAAATTTATTCTTCGAACGTATTATTGTCAAATATTGTAATTGTTATGTATTTATCTCATATTTTTAAAATATATAAAATAAATTACACTAAACAAATTTATCACTAAATTGTATTTAGAAGAATAGAATTGCCCATATAAAAAGATATAATCCCCTGATGGGGATTATTCCCTTCCTCTGCTAACTAATTCCATTATTCCATATATTATAAGTATAACTCCCAGTAAATATGCTACAATCTTAGGATCAATAATAAAAATTATACCTACGATTATTGCAATTATCCCCATTACTTCACGACGTGTTTTTGAATTCATATTATATTTTATGTTCAAAAAAACATATATTTTTATTGATAAAAGATCTAGAATTTGGGACAATTAATTTAATAAAAATAAAATAATAAAATATATTCAGAATTCTGTTTGTAAAATCTTACTATTGGATTACAAAGTTGTTGAACCATTCTCCAAAACTAAATTTTTCCATACAAAAGATGTATTTTTAGTTTGGAAATGGTTAGAAGAATAAATAGCTATAGATTTCAATCCTCCATTCACACAGAGGAGTCAAAACTAAGGTCATTTCTACAATTTGTTGTACAAATCTTTAATAATCTTAAATATGATATAACGATCGTTAACTATTTATATGATTTTAAATATTAATTAAAATGTGCATTGTAACTCGGTTACAATGTTCTAATTCACATGATAGAATTTTGGTACATGTTATTTAACAATATACAAATTGCTCGAATGTACACATTGTAAGTTGTACCAGATTTAAATGTGAAAACTAAAAATATTGTACATATAAATCAAATGGAGGTGTATGATGTCATTAAGGGTTGCAGTTGCAAGTAATGATGGGAAATTCGTTAATCAACATTTTGGACATGCTCAAATTTTCCTCATATTTGATTTAAATGATACTGGAAAGTTTGAATTTCTTGAGACAAGAGAAAATATTCCAACTTGTAGTGGAGGAGACCATTCAAAAAGTTCGATGGATTATACCTTGGATATTCTAAAAGACACCGATATAGTTTTGGTAAGTCAAATTGGTCCAGGGACATCACAGTGTTTGATTTCAAATGGTATACAACCCTTCATGATGCCAACATATATCGACGAAGCTTTAGAAAAGTTAGCTATCCATCTTGAAAAGGATGAAAAGAGTTAAATGCAGAAAATTATTAATCTTTTATGAATAGAACTATAAGAAATAAAGAGTTGTGGTTGAAATGTTAAAAAACTTTAAAATGCAGTGTATAATGTTAAATATTTTTTATAAAATAGAAATTAACGATCGTTAAGTTTTTATATAAGGCTTTTCTAATACAATAATTATATAACGATCGTTATATCTCAGAATGGTCAGAAAAATAGAAAATAAATAGTTAGATGGAAGGAGGATAGCAAATGTCAGAAGAATATGACCCGGATTACAAGATAGACTTGGAAAAATCCACTTGCCCCACTAGGGAACAACGAGCTAAAGGTACCAACGCTTACTATGGTAAAGCAACCGAACTTATAAAAGATGCAATGGCAGGAAATCTTAAATGCAAAGATAGGAATTTCCAGCAAACATCTGGATGTGTATTAAACTTTTATTTAACAGTAAGAGTAGCCACAATAAGAGATGCTGCAATCATATTTCACGGACCAGTAGGATGCTCATCATCTTCATTAGGATATAGGGAACTATTCAGAGGAATACCCACTGAACTAGGAAGACCTGAGAACTATGAATTAAATTGGATTACAACAAATCTCCAACAGAAAGACGTTGTTTATGGTGCCAGTGATAAATTGAAAAGAGCAGTATTAGAGGCTCAAAAGAGATACGATCCAAAGGCAATATTCATCCTAACCACATGTACTTCAGGTGTTATTGGAGAAGATATTGAAGGAGCAGTAGCTGAAATACAACCAGAGGTTAAAGCAACCATAGTACCCATACATTGTGAAGGAGTGAGATCCAGATTAGTGCAGACGGGATACGATGCATTCTGGCATGGAGTCCTAAAATATCTGGTTAAAAAACCAGAGAAAAAACAGGAAGACTTGGTAAACGTTGCCAGTATGCTATCATACACATGGCAAGACCGTTTAGAAATAAAAAGGTTACTTAACAAAGTTGGGCTTAGAGTGAATTTTGTTCCAGAATTTGCAACAGTAGAACAGTTTGAACAACTAGGAGAAGCAGCAGTAACAGCACCACTATGCCCAACATACACGGATTACATTTCAAGAGGCCTTAAACAAGAATTTGGAGTTCCATTTTTCTTATACCCACCACCAACAGGAATTAGAAATACCGATGAATGGTTAAGGAAAATAGGCAAATACACCGACAAAAAAGAGGAAATAGAAGTCTTAATCAAAGAAGAACACAAGATATGGTCCCCTAAATTGGAAGCAATCAAAGATGAATTCAAAAAGCTCAAGGGAGACGGTGAAATTGAAGTTCTTGGAGCACTTGGACAGGGAAGACTCTTATCACAGTTACCATACTTCGATGAATTAGGACTCAAATCATCTGCTGCGCTGACCCAGGATTTTGATAATTTGATACTAGAAGATCTTGAAAGACTTGTAGATGATATTGGAGATGTTGATGTTCTTGTAAATACTTTCCAAGCAGCAGAACAGGCACATGTAACAAGAACTAGGGATCCTGATATTACGTTAACCTGCCCATTCCAGGGTGGAGCTTACAAGAGAGAGAAAAATGTAACCAGGATACATTCATTGAGAGCAGATCCAGATCCTTGGAGTGCCCAAAGTGGATATGCTGGTGCAGTAGCATTTGGAAACTTTTTACTTCAATCTTTAGACAGTACATCATTCCAAAAGAACTTAAAACGAAAAACATCCGACAGTTACAAAGAATGGTGGTATGAACAGCCAAATCCATTACATTACCTCAAAGAGGAGACTTCTAAATGAGTACAAAAGATGATAAAAAAATTGAAGAAGAAGTGTACGACAACACTTTAGGAACAGAGTTTGTAGAAGCTCCTAAATATTCATGCGCACTTGCAGGAGCATATGGAACAGCACTTGGTGTTTATGGTCTAGTTCCATTGTTACACGCAGGACTGGGATGCGGACTTGGACAGCTTTTCGGACAATTATACGCCGGAGGACAAAATGCTGGAGGACCTGTAGGAGGCACAAATACACCGACCACAGGACTTGTTGAAGAGCATGTAATCTTCGGTGGAGAAGATAAGCTTAGAAGGTTAATTGAATCATCTGCAGAACTTATGGAAGGAGATGCTTTCGCAGTCATATCTGGATGTATCCCATCTTTAATAGGGGATGATGTGGAAGCAGTAATTCGTGATTTCGAAGGCAAAGTTCCTCTGATTAATATCAATGCACCAGGTTTTAGCGGTACATCCTATGATGGTTATGAACTGTTTTTTGAAGCAGTAGTAGATCAGATCTTGGAACCTTTACCCAAGGAGAAAGGATTAGTTAATGTATTTGGTATAGTTCCTTACCAGCATATATTTTGGAAAGGAGAAGTTGATGCTGTAAAAAAACTCTTAGAAAGTATTGGTTTAAAGGCCAATGTAATTTTTACAGAGTTTAATGGATTTGAAAAATTAAAGGATATACCAAAAGCAGAATACAATCTAGTACTTTCTTCATGGAATGGACATAGAATAGTTAAAAAGTTGGAAGAAAAATTCGAAACACCTTTCATAACTTTTCCAAGTGTTCCTGTAGGTCCTAAACAAACCAATAATTTCTTAAGGACTGTAGGAGAAAAATTAGATGTTACTAATGAGGTAGTAGAAGAATTCATAGACAATGAAGAGCGTAAAGCATATCGTTTCTTTGAATATGCGGGGGATGCACTTATTCTAGTACGTCCACATTCATATTTTGCTGTTGTAGCTGATACTAACGCAGTTATCAATATAACACAATTTTTAGCTAATGAAGTAGGATATCTTCCAGATATTATCCAAATAACTGACAATCCACCTGAAGAATATAGAGACGCAATTATCAAAGAGATTACAGATGAATTAGAAACCCCTGTAAAGCCTGAAATATATTTTGAAAATGATTCCCATTTAGCAAGAGAAAAACTCAGGGACAGACCTTTTCAGTTCCTCTTTTCAAGCTCTCTTGAAGCACCTACTGCTATGTCAGAACTCGGAGCTCTCCATGTAACAGTTGGTTTCCCCTCATACAACAGATTAACTTTGGGAGATTGTTATACAGGATATTTTGGTGGACTTAGACTTATGGAAGATTTCATCAGTACATATGCAGGGCCATTGTAGAAAATTAACAACAAAACATAAAATCGGAGGTAAATTAATTGTCAATATGTAAATAATATCAAAATATCATTTATCACCGTAATAATTGTATGAGATGACCCTTAAGATTAGATGGAAAAAATTTTAACTGCCATTAAAACTCCTATCACAAAATCATACTATAGCCATAGAGATTAAGGATATCATCTCATACGTTATCACACAAATTTGACTATAATTGTAGTAATTATTAGAAATGCTGATGGATCCATCAGATTGTAATGAGATTTTAAAATCATTAAAAGATTATAATGGTCCAAATAGAAGAATAAAAGTAAAATTAAAGAGGTTTTTAGATGAGCAAAAGAAAACAAATAGCAATATATGGAAAGGGAGGAATTGGAAAATCAACAACAACTTCCAATCTCAGCGCAGCATTATCAGATCTGGGATACAGTGTAATGCAAGTTGGGTGCGACCCAAAAAACGATTCTACAAACACACTAAGAAAGGGGAAACCAATACCAACTGTTATGGATACAGTCAGAAGCGGTTCAAACGACCTAAATAATCTTATACACGAAGGTTACAATGGAGTGTACTGTGTTGAAGCGGGAGGTCCAGAACCAGGTGTTGGTTGTGCGGGACGTGGAATTATAGCAGCTATTGAACTACTCGACAATAACGGAATAATAGATAACTACGATCCAGACATTGTTATTTACGATGTACTTGGTGATGTTGTTTGTGGCGGGTTTGCAATGCCAATAAGACAAGGAATTGCTGAACAAGTGTACACAGTAACATCATCTGATTATATGGCAATATACGCTGTTAATAACCTTTTTAAAGGAATATTAAAGTATTCAGGAAGTGGAGGTGCTTTGCTTGGAGGCATAATTGGAAATTCCATCGGCAAACTATCCCACAGGGACATGATAAACGATTTCAGTGAAAAAACTGAAACAAATGTAATTGAGTTCATTCCAAGATCCACTACAGTTACAATGTGTGAACTTGATGGTGTAACAACTATTGAGGGGGCTCCGGATTCTCAACAGGCTGAGGTATATAGACAACTGGCAAGAAATGTCATAGCAAACAAAGATGCTTATATTCCAAAACCATTTGAAGCACAGGACCTGTCAGACTGGGCATCATCATGGGTTAGCAACTTGATTAAAGAAGAGAAAATAGCACAAGAGGGGATACAAAGCAATGGCGGTGGTGTGTAGAGATAAATTAATTTAAAAAATTTATATGTTTAATTATTCAAACATTCAATTGGATATTAAAATATGTTTAACTTATTTATTTTTTAATTATAGATAAGAACGTAATTTATTAAACTTATTGAAATGATGAATCCTGTGATATTATCTCTATACTAACTTAAAACCACTTTTTACATGGTTTACACGTTGGATAGTGTAAAACTTTTAGTACTTAACTATAATTGAATATAAGAAGGTATAAATTGAAATTTATCCCGAGTTAGAGGTGAGCAATTTATTATTAAATTTAGAGGTTTTTTAAACAAAAGTTTTATTAAGGATAAACAATTTTATAACAATTGTTATATAACGATAGTTATATATATTTTAAAATGGTAAATTAGATAACAAAGAAGGTGAAAAAAATGGTCAAAATACCGGAATTAACAAGGGGAATAGCAAAAGATATAACCGAAACTATAGGGAATACTCCTTTAGTAAGGTTAAACAAATTAACCGAAGGCTCAAAAGCTGAAGTAGTAGTTAAACTTGAATCTTTCAACCCACTCTCAAGCGTAAAGGACAGAATTGGAGTTGCTATGATAGAAGCAGGAGAAAAAGCAGGAGCTATCAATGCAGATACAATTCTAATAGAACCTACAAGTGGAAACACTGGAATTGCCCTGGCATTTGTTGCTGCAGCTAGAGGTTACAAACTTATCCTCACAATGCCGGATACCATGTCAATTGAAAGGAGAAAACTTTTGGCACTGCTAGGAGCAGAAATAGTATTAACACCCGGAGCAAATGGAATGAAGGGAGCAGTAGCCAAGGCAGAAGAGCTTGCAGCAGAAATTCCTGGAGCAGTAATGCCCCAACAGTTTAAAAATTTAGCCAACCCTAAAATACACAGGGAAACTACAGCTCCTGAAATTTGGAGAGATACAGATGGAAAAATAGATATCCTAGTTGCAGGAGTTGGAACTGGTGGTACTATAACAGGTGTAAGTCAAGCACTTAAAGAACTCAAACCCGAAATTAAAGCTGTGGCAGTAGAACCAACAACATCCCCTGTACTTTCAGGTGGTAGTCCAGGACCACACAAAATACAGGGAATAGGACCCGGTTTTGTACCAGACGTACTTCAAACAGATATTATAGATGAAATAATACAAGTTTCCGATGAAAATGCAGCAAAAACCCTACTTAGACTCGCAAAGGAAGAAGGAATATTAGCAGGCATATCTTCAGGAGCAGCAGTTTATGCAGCACTTCAATTAGCTAAAAAAGACGAAAATGAGGGGAAACTTATAGTTGTGATCTTACCAGATACAGGGGAAAGGTACCTTAGTATGGATTGGGTTTTCGAAGATATATTCAAAACAACAGCAGAATCCTCAGATTTTACCAACTAAATTATTTGATACTAAAAGTGAAATTAAATGAGTAAATAATATAAAAGCAATAATATAAATAAACTATATAATGCTTTTATAACTATATTTATTCATATTTAATTTATTTTTAAAGTATCATAAAACGGTGATTGAATGTTTGAAAGGATAAGAGAAGACATACAAACGGTATTTGCAAGGGATCCTGCTGCTAGAAGTACACTGGAAGTTATTATATGCTCACCAGGACTTCATGCAATATGGCTTCACAGACTTGCCAATTGGTTCTGGACACGCAATCACATATTGTGGGGGCGTTTCATTTCTACTATTAACAGGTTTTTAACTGGTGTTGAGATACATCCAGGAGCCAAAATCGGCAAAAGAGTCTTAATAGATCATGGTATGGGTGTTGTAGTTGGTGAAACAGCAGAAATAGGGGAAGATGTCTTAATTTATCAGGGAGTTGTTTTAGGTGGTACAAGTCTTGAAAGGAAGAAAAGACACCCTACAATTGGAAATGGTGTTGTAATAGGCTCTGGTGCAAAGATAATTGGTAATATAAAGATTGGTGACTGCTGCAAGATTGGTGCAGGATCTGTAGTTCTAAAACCCGCACCTCCAGGGTCAACAGTAGTTGGAATACCTGGAAGAATTGTTCAAGAATCCCGTAAATGTGCAATAGATCTAGATCATGGTCAATTACCAGATCCAGTAGCAGAAATAATAAGACTCATACTGCAACGTCAAGATGAACTAGAAAAGGAAATTAAAGACCTTGGAATCAGCACAGATATAATAAAGATCAATGGTTTCCTAACCAAAAAATCAGAAATAGAAGAAATCTTCTCGGAAGGGGCAGGAATTTAAACTGACCATTCCAATTTAATTAAATTAACTGATAAATCATAAGCAAACGAATATCTTATTTTTTCAGGATAATACAAATGAAAATATTATAACAAAAAATTAATAATATATCAATTGTTATATACTGAACTGTACATATGTCATCTTATTATGTGTAATAAATAAATTACAATAATCATTTACTATATAAAAAATTTCATGAATAGATTTATCGAATATTATTTAATTATTCTTGTAAAACTAACAAATTAAAAAAAAGTGTGATTAAAATGAGACCCCCGTGTGAAATAGTTGTATGGTACGTAATTCCTAGTATTAGATCAGAACTGGCTAAAGAGCTTCTAAATCTGGGAATGAAACAGAAGGAAATTTCAGAATTACTCGACATAACCCAACCCGCTGTATCCCAATATATAAGTGACAAAAGAGGCCACGGTATTAAGTTTACAGACGATATTCAAATGTTAATTAGACAATTTGCAATTGATCTAAAGGATGGACAACTCAAACAAAGCGATATCATCTCAAGAATTTGTGATCTGTGTCGAAAAATTAAAACAGACGATGTAGTATGTCAGCTGCATAAAGAAAAGGACAATATCTCGGTTAACTGCAATGCATGTATGGGTTCAAACGCAGACCACCATACTGAACCATAAATTATATATCATCTATTAAATAGTCTTAAAACTAATTTATATCAGAATTCCAACTTTTTTTATTGATATTAGAAATATGAATATATTATAAATTAATTATACAGAATATAAAATTATAAACATCAACTAAATATCTTGATGAAAATATAACAACACATCAACTACAATAAATTAAAAATTTTAACCAGGAACAGAATTATGTGCGGGATAGCAGGCATTAAAACCAAAAAAAAAGACCATAATGTGGGCAATGACCTGTTAAAAATGTTAAAATCAATTAAACACCGAGGTCCTGATGGATCAGGAGCATTTGTTGATGGGAAAACTATCCACGATAATTTACAAAATTTAACAACACCCAATGGTTCATTTGGAATGGGTCATAACCTACTTTCAATTGTTGGAACCGAAGTTTCACAGCCCATTGAAAAGCATAACCTAGTTTTAGTGGCTAATGCCGAAATATACAATTATAGAAAGATTAAAAATTGTCTTGATGATAATTATAGTACTGATTCTGACTGTGAAGTTATTATAAGTCTTGTTAACAGATTTTACAATGGATCCCTTCTTAATGCCGTTAAAAATTCTTTAGACTATCTGGATGGGGACTATTCATTTGCTATTTACGATGGTAAGGACTGTATAGTTGTAAGAGACCAACTGGGTGTTAAACCACTTTATTATGGTCATGATGATTTAAGAGGGATAAGTGCATATGCCTCTGAAAGAAAGGCACTTTGGTCTATAGGATTAACACATGCCCACACACTACCACCAGATCATCTGTTGTACAACGGCGTACCCCTTAAGATTGAAAACAGGCAAAGCCCAAATTTAAATATCTCCAAAAAATATATGGATTTTTATACCAACACCCTAGCTAATGGTTCAAGGATAATTGAGGATAAATCAGATAAAATCTATACTAATTTAAACATTAGTTCAGATACAGATAAATTAGAGCTTAAAAATGAAATTAAAGAATTATTAATCGGTTCTGTTGAGAAAAGGACTAATGGGCTTTCTGGAGTTGGAATTATTTTTTCAGGCGGTGTAGACAGCACTATAATCGCTAAAATATCCGATGATATAGGAGTAGATACAACTCTTTACACTGCAGGACATGAAACATCAAGCGATATAAATTTTGCTAAAAGAACTGCAGCTGATATGGATTTACCATTGAAGATTAGAACATTAGAAGTTAACGATGTAAAAATATACACTGAACTTGTGTTAAATGCTATTGAAGAGTACAATATCATGAAATTGGGCGTGGGTATGCCATCATACGTAGCATCAGAGATGGCACATTCAGATGGTATTAAAGTTGTGATGTCTGGTCAGGGTGCCGATGAGATCTTTGCGGGCTACCATCGATACATCCAATCGTACTTCGATAATGGTGAGGGGGTACAGGAAGATCTTGTTAAAGATGTTAAAAACTTGTATCACGTAAACCTCCAGCGAGACGATGCTGTTACAATGGCCAACAATGTAGAGTTAAGGGTACCCTATCTCGATCCAGAACTTGTTGAGATGGCCCTTAATGTTCCAATTAAATATAAATTGGATAATGGCAGTGAAAATCTTCGTAAATGTATTCTAAGAGAAATTGCATCGGATATTGGTGTCCCCGCCGAAATTGTGAGAAGGCCTAAAAAAGCTGCACAGTACGGTTCTGGTATACATAAGATACTTGTGAAGAAGGTTTTAAGGGATGAAAACTATAAAAATAAACTGGAAGCATTCTATAAAAATTAAAATCATAATTATAACATACAATTAAAAGTTAAATTATTTAAATATAAATTCAAATTAAGAATAATACACTAATAGTGTGATAATAATATACATTATAAATAGATTAATATTTATACAGAGGGTGATGTAATTTGAAGATAGAAAAAGAAGCAGAAAAAATACTGGAAAGCTTTTCAGAAGCTCTCAAGGACATCCCTGAACTTGAGGAAACCCACTACATGGTTGACAATGTTAACCTTTCACGTGAAGATGTTGCAGAAGAGAAAAATCCTGAAAACATCTTAAGAAATGCACATACTGATGAAGAGGGTAATATAATAGCTGATAAAGCAAAATGGGTCAGATAATATGAGATTAAATCTTGTATTGGAACTTTTAGACGTTCCGGGACAACTTTTAGATGTTTTGGATCCAATTGGAAAACTAGGTGCTAATATTGTTGCAGTTATACATCAACGTGATGTAAAAACTGAAAGGGGCACTATACCAGTTCATATAAGTGTTGAAGGAGATAGGGAAACTCTTAAAAGAGTTTTAAAATCCATTGAAGAAATGGATATCCAGATAATTGAAGTTGATGGTGTTGTTAAAAAGGAAAAAATAACAACTATTCTCGTTGGAAACATCATTGATAAGGATCTTAAGGAAACCATCAAGGTTCTAAACAACATAAATGGTGTGAGGGTTGCTGATCTGAACTTGAAAATGTCTGACAATCCTGAAGAATCAGTTTCAAGAATTGTGATTGAAGCAGACTATGGAATAAAAAAAGATTTGATGCGAAACATTAACGAATATGGGAAATCTAAAGGATTTCTGGTAATTAATGAAATTTAATGGAATTAATAAAATATGTTTCATGGTTAAATTTACTTAAATATTTTGAACTAATTTAACCTGCTTTTAATTTGGAGGAAATTTTATGAAATTGTGTATCATCGGTTTTGGAGCAGTAGGAAAGGGAGTTTCAAAGGTTGTTTCGATGAAAAAAGAGATACTCATTGAAAAATATGGTTTAGATATCAGCGTGGTAGCTGTAACCGACAGATCAGGTGCTGCAATCAATCCAGAAGGACTGGATATTGAACTGCTCATTGAAACCAAGGAAAAAACAGGGAAAATATCTGATTACCCTGAACATGGTGTTTCGGATATATCAAGTATTCAAGTGTTGGATGAAATTGATTATGACTGTCTTATTGAAGTATCACCAACCAATATAGATGATGGTGAACCGGCCCGTACACACTTGTTAAAAGCAATGAAAGATGGTAAAAATGTTGTAACATCTAACAAAGGACCACTCTCTCTAAATTTCCGTGAACTCATAAATGCAGCAGATTCAACCAATGCACAATTTAAATATGAAGCCTCGGTTGGAGGTGCAATGCCCATAATAAACTTTGCACACGAAACACTTGCAGGTAACAACATAACATCTGTACTTGGAATTTTAAATGGAACATGCAACTACATACTTTCTAGAATGGCAAATGAAGGATCTCCTTATCTCCAAACATTAAATGAAGCTCAAGAGTTAGGCATAGCTGAGACTGATCCAACACAGGATGTGGAAGGTATTGATGCAGCTTGTAAAA
Source organism: Methanobacterium sp. (assembly GCA_003151535.1). Classification (GTDB taxonomy): domain Archaea; phylum Methanobacteriota; class Methanobacteria; order Methanobacteriales; family Methanobacteriaceae; genus Methanobacterium_B. Next base: position 325 of record PLXT01000078.1, on the reverse strand, counting down.
TAGTTATATTAGCTAATTCAGTTTTAAATATGGATGTAAGTCTAAAAGATGTTCAAGTTGAGGGTATATCTAAAATTACTCCCGAATCAATAGCACTTGCTAAAAAGGAAGGTTTGTTAATTAAACTAATTGGAGTGGCATCCCATGATAATCTGGAAGTATCTCCCAGGCTCGTGAGAAAAGGATCACCCTTTGCAGTTGATGGTACATTGAATGTTGCAACACTCAGAACAGATCTTGCCGACGATGTAACAGTGGTTGGTAAGGGAGCAGGATCAATTGAAACTGCCTCCGCAATACTAAGTGATATCATAAGCATATGGAA
>PLXT01000055.1 GCA_003151535.1 Methanobacterium sp. | reverse complement strand
ACTTAGTTTCAGTTTTTATCCCTCCCCATTTTTTTATTTTTTACAATGCACTATCATTAGTAATTGAAACTGATAATTAATTGAACATTCATGTGAATAAATATGACATTTAGGAAGTTAAACGACAAAAAAAACCTATTGTCTATTTAATTTTTGAAAGAATTTTAATCACCAATCAATAAATATCGAACACATTTTGTTACAACGATATTATATATAAAACTTCTTCTTGGAACCTAAATTTTCTCCATTTAAAAAAGAACATGATTTAAATAACTTTTAGTAATAATAAGAATTTGTATCACTGATTTTACCAATAGTATCAGCAATTAGAAAATTTTTTTTATATTTAAACTATTTAAATATAATTTAAAAAAAATAAAAATAAGGTTGGCGAACTAGCCGCCATTTACCTCTCTGTTTATAACAGTTTAAAGAATGGGTGGGTTTCAATAGGCACTGTTCCAATATCCTTAGCAGCTTCAGCCATGAATATATCAGCCATGGAACATGCTGTAAATGCCATTTTTGCGTTTTCAATAGGTCCAATAAGGACGAAGTCTCCTCCAACTGCAATTTGTATAAGGTTGGATCCTACGTCACAAACAGGCCATACTTCCCTGTTCTCTTTTTTGTATCCTCTTAACCAGTCCCATGCTGATGGAACGTTGTGGATACCACTGCCTACAGGGTATCCCCATTTGCTTTTAACAGCGAATGAAGTTCTTAAAGCCGCACCTGCACCTTGACCGAGTGGTGTGATAGCTGGGTCCATGAATGGTTTGTCTATTCCACATTCCTCTGCTGTTTCTAAGAGACCTTTGTCGAGTACTGTTCCACCATCTTCCCACATGTTCATTTTACCTTCAACACCTGGTTCCATTGGGTTGAATCCCAGTATTATGGCTGCTGAGAGATCTGATTCTTTNNTGCTCCTGCTATCCTTGCTTCTCCAGATGTTGAATCTATGAAGAAAGGTGCGTCGGTTGTTTCCCCAACAAATTCTAGGTATTTAACTAATGCTTCTGGTGTTGCTCCAAAAGTATGAACGATGTGTGGGTTTCCAGTGACATCGGACATTTCTTCCTGCATTTTTATTAAACCTTCAGCTTTATCTTTGTCGAAGACTCCGGCCTTCTCATCTGAAATTATTTTGTGTCCACCGTAAAAGATGGTTCCAGCTATAACAGTTGGGTATTCACCTGGTTGTCCACCTATTTTGAGGCCAGCAACATCTAATACAATCTGTTCTTTGTCAAATCTAAACATGTAATAATCCTCCTAATAATTATTTAGACTCCACCAAATGTTGATAAGATAGCTCCTATTTTCACAACTTTGAAAGCCACAAATAGAATAATAAATCCTATCACTATTCCGTATAAAATACCGATATCTCTTCCAATTTGTTGGCCCATTCTCTGAGAGATCTCACCGTAATGATATTCTACTTTTTCTTCTATGTCATTTAATCTCTCATTCGCTTTGTTGTACTCATCTGCTGAGACAATGACATGAGGCAAAGTATCTTTTTTATCTTCTTCTGCCATATTATGCCCCCCATGTCAATTTATATACTACAGGAAGACCGACTAAAAGCATTGCAAATATGAATCCCATTGCCATACCATAGATCCTGGTTGTTATGAGTCCACCAAATAGTCTTTGATCCCTACCAATTAGTTGGGTTCGATATTTAANNCCATTTAGGAATAGTATAGTTCCAAGAGTCAGGATGAAGGCTAAACCTACAACAATACCCTGTACCTTACCAGCGTACATTCCTGCAAATTGTCTTTGGATTGAACCAACAGACTTTACTTGCGTTTGAATGACGCGCATTCTGGCTTCGATAAGAGCTGTTTCAGGAGATACTGGACGTACTTCTTCGCCCTCTTCTACATCTCCTCCTTCCTCTTCGATTACTATTACTAATGCTTCTTCTTCAATTGCTCCGGGATCTTTTTCAATACATTCTTTGACTTTAGCCCCGATTGATGCAGCATCTTCAACATCGATTAAATCGATCATTTCAAATTGAGATCTCCATCTGTCTAATCCTTCGTCTGGCACGTTCTCTATGTATGGTATTGCCCCATTAGCACCAATGATGCTTCTTTTTTCGGGGTCGACACCATTTTCATGGAGCGCCATTATACTTTGACCTGTGACGTGTCCTTGAACTTCTGATCCACATAATATAAGGAATCTTAGGTTAGGATTAGATATTAAGTTAGAGATCATCTTCTCAATACCGAGGTTTTCGGTTTTGCATGGTCCTGCTATTGCAGCTCCTGCATCCATTGGAATTTGTTCTATGTGGGATGCTAGAGTAGCTACTGCTACTGGACTTTCTGGATCTCCGGTTACGTAGTCACCGTTAATTACAGGCCATCCTTCTGCGGGTGATTTTTTATCTGCCAATTTAACACCTCCTATAATAGTATAGCAACCAGCAGTACAAGCCCTAAGATAAATCCATAAACCATGTTTGTGAGTCTACCTGCTGTAAGGTATACTCCTTCCCTTCCAGGGTATGCGCCCAATGAAGTTGTGGTTGGATCTAGGGCAGTATATAAGTCGTTTGCTGCAGCCTCTAATTCTGTTATTTGCTCGTTTATTGTGTCCATAGTTAAAATAAGGACTTCTCTACCTAAAGATGCTCCAACTATTCCAGTTGAAGGATCTAATGCAAGGTTGAGTTCAGGAACTATTTTTACTAAAGGTAACATTTCTACCATTCTGCTTCCTCCTTACTGTTCGTCCTCTTTTGGCCAGAGTCCAGACCATTTAACTGATGCTGCATGTTCCACTGAATCGCTTAAGAATGCTCTGAATGATATAAACCATCCGATAGCACCGATAACAGATATGACCCACCATGAATTGTGATGTCCAACACCGAGTATCCCTACTATTGCCATTGCAAAGAATGCAGTAGTGGCAGCTAGTTTTAGTGTTCTTCTCTGATCTTCGTTTGGTCCGAGACATGCATTGAATGGATGCTGAATTACCATAGTGTTTAGTATAAACAAGAGTCCTATGAACCCTGTTGCTATTACACTTCCTAATATTGCGGTCATTGTGTAATTTCCAGCTATTGCAGCTGAAAATGCTAAAACTGATAGTCCAGATGCTCCTGCAAGTTCAATTGAACCTCTTATAAGGACAGGTATTTTCATTCCAATAATCTTCTTACCAATTATTGCAACTATTCCACCTAGAACCATTGCAAGGATGAATCCCATTATAGGGCCTGCAATTGACATACCAATAATGACTGCGGCTGCAAGGCCTGCTACAACACCTATTATACCGATTGCAAGCGACATGTAACCGATTGAAGGTACACCTGTACCTAAACCGTAACTTGCAACTGTTCTTATTGCGTCTGCTCCCCATACTACTGCACAAACTCCTCCGAGTGCAGCAAGTAATGGTCCTATTACTGGATTAATTGGAGAAAGATAAATTCCAATTAATGCACCTATTATTCCTAATCCCATTAATCCAACGTGAGATACAGGTTTTTGATCGGACATTAGAAGACACCTCCTTTAATTAGGAGTACTGCAAGTATTCCTGTAACTAAAGAAGCAATAATACAAGCTAATGCCCCTCTAGGAAGCCTCTTAAATTTAGGATCGTGGAATCCTTCAATTGTTCCACCTATGTTGTATGAAGCTATAACTGCATTAACAAAGAAAACACCTATAGCAAATATTGCTGCAACTGTGGCTGCACCTATAGATACTCCTGAANNCCAATGATTCCACTGACGAAACATACTGTTGGGATTCCATGACCTTCGGTACCAGGGGTAACGAATTTACTCTGTTCATATTTAGTTATTGGGTCATATTCAATTTTAGCTGATGCGGGTACACATCCTACACCCCATACGTATACGAGGTTACCTACAAGCATAGTGATTCCGAGCATGATACTAGAACCTACAGCTCCTCCAGCCAGTATAAGCCATAATGGCTGTCCTGTCAATGCGGCTGCTGTAATAAGTCCAGTCATACCCGAACCTGCTGCAAGCATAGCGGTACCTGTACCAACACCTGTTGCTGTTGCTATTGCTGCTGGGGCTCCTCCCACTGGTATGAAGTGTACACCTCCACCAATTAGGACTCCTCCTACAGTTATAGCACCGATTAATAATAATGGATCCATCATAAAACCTCCTTATCAATTCTAATCTTTGTATGGTCCATATGTGTCTCTTGCGAAAACTTCGATTCTGTTGTTGATTATAATAATTGCTAAAATTATTACAAGACTAGCAACAATTCCACCTGTAGCTCCAAATACAACGGTGGTCCAGAAGCTAAAGAATACAATAGTTCCAAAACAGAAACCTGTAATTGGTCCTCCGTATTTTGCACAGAAGTGCACAACATCAAGAGAGTTTCTTGCACCTAGTTCTGCCATAGTTGTAATATCACCATGAATTGCGACAGGTATACCTCCACCGAATGGGTATGTTTGGTATTCCCTTTCACCACCATAGTGAACATCTCCAGTTGATGAACCTATTGCACCTATTGTAATACCCCATAGCACTGCTAATAGTGGTAGTGGGAACGGGTGATTGAATCCTGCGATTGGTAATGTCATGAGATATGATAATCCAACAATAGAAAATGTAACAATAAATCCATGAGCTGCTATTGGTCCTAAGTGACTGGTAATAACATCCATGAAGACAGGTTGATGAAACTGATTTTGACTTACAATCCTTCCTAAGTGAGATGTAGTAGCAAATGCTGCATGGAAAAGTGCGGCAATAAATGATCCAGATGCTATTGACATTATAACTGGTAGGTGTACTGTGTATATAAGTACAAATGCCACAGAACCTGCTATACCTACTAAGGTACCCATTTGCACTGGTTCGCCTGATATTGCCTTGTTGAAAATCCTATGAAGGTTTCCCATCTGAGGTGCTAGCTGAACCTGTGAGTTAGGGTTACTCATTGAACCGGTATCAGATTCTAAGTCCTCTGCGGCCCCTGCAATGGTTGCGGCTGCGCCCATTAGAGCCACAATACCTAATCCTGTTATATAAGGGTCCATATTACTTCCTCCTTCTTCTTTAAAAATATAAAAAAAATAGGTGTTTGCGTAACACCTATTTATTTAGCTGGAGAGATAAGAGCTCTTTCTCCATCTGGTTCGAATTCTCTTAATGCACCTTTAGCAAACTCTGAACGTACTTTTGTGAAGTCGAACGTTAAGTTGTCGTCTGCAAATGCGATTTTAACCAGAGGGTTAAACACAAATGCATCTCCACGTGCTGCGTGTGCTGACTGGGAAATACCTGCGTATTCCCCCTGGTGGCCCACGTTCATTGCGTAGTTCGGATAGTTAGGTCCTCTCATTTCCACTGGTAATCCTTCGTCATTCCTAATTGAGAACACGTTGGATGCACCACACTGATCCTGGAGATCGTATCCGTAGAAACCTAAACGTGAGTGCTGTTCTTTGTGCAAGTACATTGAAAGGTACCATGCGCTTAGACCAGTCTGTGCGTTTCCTGTAGCGAATCCAGTTGAACATCCGGCTGCAGCTGCAACTATTGATGCTCTCTGTGATCCACCAAAGATGGTTTCTAAGAGTGCTGGGTATTCTTCGAACTGTTCTAGTGCGTAGAATGTAACTTCTGATCCTACGTCCAGTACTGTGTCCATGGTGTTTGGTGCTTCAGTCATTCCGAATTTGTCTTCGACGTATTCTTTACCGTAGTAAGTGAAGTCGTCTAAAATGTTGTCGGTGTACGCAGCTGTTGCGTACTGAGTGAATCCTACTCCACCTGACATGTATGAACCGAGCCAGATCTGATCGTAGAGCATTGCTCCAGCAGCAACTACATCGAGTGTTACCTTAACTGGGTCGTCAGGGTTAACTCTTGAGGACTGAACTATGTCAGCTAGGAAACCGAATGGTATTCCACCAGGTTCGTTTTCTCCTCTTGCTCTCCTCTGTGGTAGTGCTGTACCCATGTGCACAACTTCTGCATGTTTTGCAGCGTAAGCGAAGTCACCAGTAGCGGCTTCTCCTGCTGCCTGTTTGTATGCAGAAATCATGGACATACCGATCTGCATAGCAGACCATCTTGAGGTTGTTCCACCATCACAAGTTCTTGATACTATGGTTGGGATCCTGACAACCTGCCAGATACCGTCTCCAACTTCAGCTTTGAGAGCTTCTGCCTGCTCCTCGTTGAACATTTTGTTAATGTTCAGTACGTATTGTGGGTCGATTTCATCAGCAATTTCATCGTTACCAGTGAAGGTTTTTACGTAACTGTCTGCCACCAGATATGGGTTGGTTTCAACCATGTGTTCCTGTACAACTGCTGCACCAGGCATAGCNNTGCTGCATTGCAGCGTTGTTCACGAAGTGTAAATCGTCACCTTCAACAAAGGTATCTGTGGTAGAAACCTGGTAAGGCATGAGGACCCTCTGTCCTAATGGTGTACCTACATCTGGGTCGTACTGAGAGATTCCACGTTTAGCTGCTACTTCTTTACCAGCTGCAACGAATTCCCGTTTCCTTTCAGACTGTTTCCATCCTCCGTGGTTGTAGAAAGTGGTTTTTCCTTCTGTTGGATCTTCTTTAAATGCTTTCTTTAAAGCGTCTATAAACAATTTTTCAGCCATGTTTTCACCTCCTTCTTAATTAGGGTCGTAACCGCCCATGGATCTTGTTACGTGTATTCTGTTGAGTACTTCTACTGCGTCTTTGTCGTCTCTGTAGGCTTCACCATCTTTTCTGTAGATGGTTGTTTTTTCTTTGAGGACAGCTTCATCTAATGGTGCTCCTAAAACCACTGGTTCGTCTAATTCATCACCGATCTGGTTTTTGACTGATTCAACGTTTCCTGTAGCTTTGTTCAAGATCTGCCTTCTGAGCATGTCGAACATCATACCGTCTTCGTCGAGTCTTAAGGCGTGTCCGTGTACAGTTTTTCCCCTAATTCCTGTTCTTGCAGGGTCGAAGAATTCTGTTTCCAGGAGTTCTTTTGAGACCTTTTCGAGGTCCCTTTCCCTTGTTTCTATAATTTGCCTTCCTGATAGTGTACCTGCGTCAGCGCCTCTGTATCTGCATAGGTATGCTCTTGACCTTGCAAATGGTTGTGCTGGAGCAAAGTACATTGAGTCGGTAAACTGAATGTATCTTATCCTGTCACCTGCTTTTGCACCATCAAGTGCTTCGACTAATTCTCTTACTGGGTCTTCTGGTTCGTCCATTTCTTCTAGTGGTGGGTGTACGCTTGGGTATTCCTCACCAGGAGCTCTGTGACCTAATATTTTTACAACATCTTCGTCTGAGATTTCCCTCAATTTCTCGAGGTCATAATCAGGGTTGCATAAATTCCTTCTGTTTTGTGCAACCTTGGTTGTTCCGGGATAGTATTGTGCCATATTCATGCACCTCCTAATGCTAACTTTATTTTTCTAATTATTTCATCCAATTTGTCTTGGGGACACGTTTCGCCTCTAATAACGCCACTAATTATATCCACAATTTCACCTTTGGTATTTGGTTCATTGGGCATAACAGATCTTGTTTTGACACCTATCTTAGCAAAATCTTCAAAATCAACAGGATATTCGCATATCACAACACAAGGCCTATTCACATGCCTTAAAATTAGTCTGGCTTTGTATATGATGTGATGTCTCACACCACCCAGGTGTACCACTACCAAGCGGAATCTCTTTATTTGCTCGATCTCCCTTAGAGTGAGACCAAAAAGACTGCCTGAACCCGCTGATGGAGCGTCCTGCGGAACACCAGCACCTGCATTTAAAACTAATGTGCTTGTCTGGATATTGGCCTCGCGTAACGCAAAGGTTATTTCACAGACTGGCTTGGTTATGTGCCTCCTTCCTGGAGACATTGCAATTGCCAAAACTTCACTTCCACACTCTGCAAATGTTCCTCTTTGGGCTATTCCTCCTCCTTCGCCCATTCCCATGGTTTCTCTGCAGTCTACAACATGTGTGGTTTTGCCGATCATTAGTCTTCTTTCCTTTTTAGTATTGTGGCCCTTTCACTGAGTTGTGCGTTTTGATCTGTTAAACCTACCATTTCATCAGGCATGTCATCCAGTGCATCGCCATATTTAATTTTGTCCGAGACAGTTTTTTGTTTCCTTATAAAAGTTCCAACGTGTACGTTGAATCCAAAGGATAAATTGTCCTCGCATTTTTGTCTTATTGCTTCAATAGTTTCTTCGTTGTCAATTTCCATTAGTACTCTGCCAGTTTTTATTTGTAAATCAACCTCTTCTCCTTTGATGGTGATTTTTTTGTAATCTGGGTTTGCAGGGTCTGAAGGAAGTCTTTGTCCTTGTAGAACTATTTTTTTTACGTCTTCAATCTCATCGAGAGCATTTAAAAGGCTCTCAGTGGTATCTGCGCTTAATAATCTGTGTGGAAAGATCTCGATGTCCATTTGAATAATTACCCCCAAGGGTGGATTTTATCTAGAATTTGCCTTTTATTTCAACTGCTGCTTCGTTCACATATTTCAGTGGGTTACGGAACTCGTCAACTTGGCTGAATACATCTTTTATTAATCCGGAGGTTGCTTCTGGGGAGAACAGTTGTGTTCCTGCATCTAAAGCCATAGCTGCGGCTACGCATGGTATAGCAAAACCTTTACTATGTCTTGTTACGATGTGGTTTCCGTTAAATATACCTGGACCTCCACCACCGTAAATTGAGTGGCTAAAGAAGGAGAATCCTACAGCTGTACCTTCAACTCTACCGAAGTCTACGCTAGGTAATCCTGTTTCAAACTCAAGAATATCGTTGTAGTATAAAAGTGTAGATGATACACCCTGTGCAGCTCTTGCAGCACCTTGGTTCACCATAGTAGCTGCCATCATACCGGCTGCTGCATATGCGTTCCATTTTGCCATGTCGTCAGTTCCGTAGACACTGAATCCGTTTAGATCTTTTTCTACACCGATTACTTTGTCTGCTTTGGACTTGTCGACCATGTCGTTTATTACTGAACCAACTGTACCTTCTTTACCATTAGCTTTAACAAGGTCAAATACCATGTTATCAGCATTCATTCCCTGGTATGCCAGTCCTAATAAATGCATTCTTTCAAATTTACCTACTGCGTCGCCCATTTCGAACATTGCTGCTTGTTCCAGTATGCTGGATAGTGCTGCTGTGTTCATGGTGTTTTTGAGTGTTGTAGCTACAACGTGGTTGACCATGATGTTCCTTAAGGAATAACCTGGTCCCTCTAGTTTCTGAGGTACGTCGAGCATGGTTGCTAGGTTTCCACCCATGTAATCTACTGATTGTGGGTATCTTCCTAAAATAGATGCTTTTACCAAGTTTGCATCATACATGCTAACGTCACATACATCGATTATTGCCTGGATAAATGCCTGAGCAGTTACCAGTGGTGCTGCTGAATATTCAGCAGCTGCTTCAAATCTAGCTTTTGGAATCTGGACAAGTGCCCTTTTACCACCGACTAATAATTCAACGTTTGTGTCGTCACCTTCCTCAACCTCTATCATTTGAGCTGCTTTAGCTGCTATAGCTTCGGCATTGCCCACGATGTCAATGTCGAGGTCTCTACCTAAGATTTTGCCTCCACCGAGTTTACCGGCTTTTAAAGCTTTTTCTGCACCCTCTAGGTTTACAGCTACAGTCCTTTTAATACCTTGTACGATTGCTTTAATCGCAGGGTTCCTCAATGGACTGAGGGCTTCTAGCGGGACCTGCTCTTCAACAAGATTTCCTCTGTCGTCGTACAAGTCGATCTTATCATCAAACTTTGCCATTTTTTCCCTCCTACGCATTCTTGTACACCAATTTCATGTACCAATTCAAATTCGTGACTAATATTCATTCTGTTCACATTGGGAATATTGCCCCATGGTACTTTTTGATATACGAATCTGCATTTATAGTCTTATATGTTATTAAACTTTCTTCTTGAATCAATTAGAAAGATTTATATGATCCTATACCCTAACTTTTTTTAAGTTTTAACATTGATTCTAGGGATTGATTTTTTAATACATAGTTACTTATTTTACACGGTTCAAAAGTGGTTAATATGCAGATTATAGCAGATGTAGGCGGAATTCCCGGTAAAGACTGCAAAGGATTTTGTAAGTATTGTTATTTTAGAAAAGTTAAAGAGCAAGATCCCCTTGGATGTAGATACTGCACTCCGGGTACAGTTGGATGTGAAAGCTGTACCACCGGTATAAGAGAAGTAAAAAACGAATTTATTCACCCTTTCATGGTGGTTGGTTCTGTGCAAAATTCTCTGATGATGGGAGATATTACAGACAAGAACCTTAAGGTCAATATTAGTGGAGGAGGAGATGTGAGTTGTTATCCCCATCTTATGGAAGTTGCAGGTGCATTAAACCAGTTCAATCTTCCAATGCACCTCGGGTACACTAGTGGAAAGGGTATTGAAAATTCAAAAATGGCAGAAGAATTAATATCCCTTGGAGTGGACGAGGTAACCTTCACTGTTTTCTCAACTGATCAGAAAATGAGGGAAGAATGGGTTGGTGACACAACCAAAGGAGAATCTTTAAAGGCATTAAAACTTTTCTGCGAGTCAACCGAAGTTCATGCAGCCTCGGTAATTGTTCCCGGGGTTAACGATGGGGAAAAGTTATATGAAACTTGCAGCACCCTAGAAGATTGGGGTGCAAAAGCATTTATACTCATGAGATTTGCTAATTTCCGAAATCAAGGATTAATTCTTGGAAATGAACCTATATTGGAGGGTATAACACCACACTCACTTGAAGAATTTGAAACCCTAGTACATAACATAAATAAGGATTTTAACTTCAGGGTGACAGGAACACCTTTATGTGACCCTGAAAATGACACTCCATTTGCAATTTCAAAGGAGAAAAATAGTAAATATTTAGATATACTTACAGATGTCACATCAGAAGCAACCATATTAACAAGTAGTATTGCAGCACCTTTTATAGAAAAAATAATAAAACGTATAGACGCAGATGATCTTGTAAATGTTGTAGCAGTTGACCAGGACATTGGCTGTCTAATAACACAGAGGGATCTAAAAGAAGTCGATCTAAAAGATCTAAAAGAAACTGTATTAATACCCGGCCGTGCATTAGTCCATGATAAAATGGCCCATGATATACTTAGTAGTGATGGTATTGATAGGATCGTTGCAAGGGGCCCTGATAAACTTTCAGTTGATGGTGAAATGAGTGGAACATTGAGTCGTGAAGATGTTCTTAAAAAAGAATTAATAGCATTTGAAGATCTTCTTGAAGCTATAAACTTCTTTGGTGTCCGTAAAAAATAATTTATTAGTTAATTCAAAAAAAAATTATTGAATTACTTCTTTTTTAAAATCAATTTTCAGTCTTAAGAGTTATAACAGTAATTTCACATCTTGATCCCAGACGCATTGGCGGACCCCATGTACCAGTACCAGGGGAAACATGGAGATAAGTCCCATCATATTTGTAGATACCATGCATATACCTAAACATTAATCTGACAAGGTAGTTGAATGGAAACATCTGCCCCGCATGTGTGTGCCCAGAAAGTTGCAATCCAATACCCGCTTTTGCAACAGTTTTTATCTCCCTAGGAAGATGGTACAACATTATTGAAGGTTTTTCGATATTAATTTTAAGTGTTTCTAGAACATTTTCCATATGGTTTAATTCAAAGGAGTATTCAACTCCAATCACTTGAATACCCTTACATTCAACCATTTCATCCCTTAAAACCCTCATATGTGTATTTCTCAACACTCTGAAAACCTCATCGAGCCCTTCATAGGTTTCATGATTACCTGTTATAAAGAAAACAGGTGCATTCAATTTATTTATTGCATCGAATGTGTTGGTGTGTAACTTTGCACTTCCATCAACCATATCTCCAGTTATAAAAATAATTTCAGGATCAATTTTGTTGGTTTTCTCTACAATCTTTTCCATGTAACTTGAATTTCTTATAGATCCAATATGTATATCTGAAAGTTGAACAACCTTCATATCATTCTTTAAATGGTTTAATGGTATCTCAATTTCATTTACATTTAAAAATAAACTGTTAATAAGTGAATATGCACTTAATATTCCAGTTAAACCAACAATTATAATTCCGGCAATTTCACCTGGAATTTTAAAGACCAGCGATAATAATGAGTATATTATTATGAATGTAAGAAGGTAAAATGATATCCCCATCCATGCAGATGCTCCCGTATAAAAAATCCTTGTAGCAGTATTTGAAACAACCCTTTCAATAACAGCAGCTAAAGGATAAGAAATTACTGCTATAATAAGTAAAGAATAAAAAATATAACCTGGTTTTATACTAAAAAGTGATCCAATTCCATAGAAAATGAAATAGTTAACAATTAAAAATCCAATAAAAAATACTGACATAAACCCGGCGAATCTTATAATTGTCCTCATATTTTAACCTCATATACCTATAAAATCAGATTATTGAAGTTTCTGATAAAAGTTTTACCAATGTATAATCGTACATTTTAGATTTAACAACTTCAGATATATCGCCAAGACGGCGATCGCTAACAATTACATCTTCGATCTCTTTGTGGTAACCATCGTATTTGAGTTTCACCCTCACTCCCTTCAACTGACTTACTACAGGTAAAGGTGAATAAACTTCTTTGATAGCAGGTATCTGATTCTCAATTTCCCTTTTAACAAGTATAGATGGAACAATTGGAGGATCGTCAGAGATTTCCCTTCTTCTTTTGTCCAGAATATCTTCCACTACTTCAACTAAATTTTTAAGTGCTCTTATATTTTCTCCTCTCTTTAGCCTTCTTGGAATTCTTCCAAGACCCGAAACATATGCATCTGCTCCAGGAATGTCTTCCAAATCAATTTCAGGAGCCCCAGTAACAATTACAGGTATTTCAATACCTTCAAATAGATGAGTTTTATGAGTTATACATTCTCTAAAACTTCCAAGTGCAAACACTGCTAAATCGTGCTCTTCTATAAGTTTTTTTTCATCCTCGGATATTCTGGATATACCCTTACCTGCACCCCTAGAAAGTCCTATCATATTGTCCTTTGCACCGTAACGCCTGAGATATTCAGATATATCACATGCCGAGTGGGGTAGATGTTGACGTGCAAGTGTTGGAGAGATAATTGCAATTTCAGTACCAGCCATTGGAGCTACTTTTATGGTACCTAGAAGTTCTTTAGCCTTTTCTTTGACTTTATCAACGTCTTCAATTGGAACAGCAAGATTAAGAACCAGATCCATCTGACTTACGTTTTCCTGAAGTACAAAACCCCCAAGATCTTCAATTAACTCTATCATTTCCTCATGCTTGTGAATTCCACCAGTATAAGTCAAGGTTTCATACATAATTTTTTCTCCAGTAGTTTGTAACGCATTTCAGCTCTTTTAATGGGGTTTTTAGGTGCATTTTTGTGGGATGGTATTTCAACTACCCGATCCCCCG
>PLXT01000002.1 GCA_003151535.1 Methanobacterium sp. | reverse complement strand
ATAAATACGATTTTACTTGACAAATTGAAAAATAGTTCGTACCTTTGTATTCTATTTAACAAAAACAGTATATTTATATAATAACAATGAGGAACATTAGCATACATATGATATCGATTAATTGGAGACGTAATAGTCATTCAAACAGGTCAGGTGTATCCAACCCTCAAGTAAGTTAATAAAAATAACTTCACAAGAACTTAGGAACCCTGACCATAAAAAGTCGGGGTTTTTCTTTTAATGTTATCCCAGAAAATTCTGATAATAAATCAGTCTTTATTGAGATAATAACAGAATATCTTAAAAATATTTAATTATGGTAAATAAAATATGTTGTACATGTAAAATAGAAAAAGATATTACTTTGTTTAATAAGCATAAAGTAACGAAAGATGGTTATAATTGTTTGTGTAGGGAATGTTCATTAGCATATAATAGAAAATGGGTTAAAAATAATAAACTTAAAAATAATGAATACCATAAAAAATATAGCGATAAAAATAAGAAAAAAATTAAAATTTATAGAAATCAATATAAAAAAGATAATAAAGAAAAAATAAAAATGTCTAATAAAAAATATTATTTAGACAATAAAGAATTTTTTTTAGAATCTAGTAAAAACTATAGGGAAAATAATCCAGATAAAGTTAAAGAATTAAGTTCTAATTGGAAAATAGAAANNTAAAAACGAGTATAATAATAACCGAAAGAAAAACGACCCAGTATATAATTTAAGATGTAGTTTAGCTAGAAGTATATCAGATACATTACGAGAGAAAAAGTTTAGTAAAAAATCTAAAACTTGTGATATATTGGGTTGTTCGTTTCAAGAGTTAAAAGAATATTTAGAAACTAAATTTGAATCGTGGATGAATTGGTCAAATAAAGGTAACNNATACCTTTATCAACAGCAAAAACAGAAGAAGATATAATTAGATTAAATCACTATACAAACCTTCAACCGTTATGTAGTTATGTAAATAGATATATAAAACGAGCTAAATATGTTGCTTAGAAAACTAGGTTCTGAAAAGATAAAAACTCTAAATGCAGACTTCGATAACATATACGAAGCCTACAAAAAGAAAGCAAAGGATAGTGGTTATGATGGTGAATTGAAATTTATTAGGGAGCATGGTTTGATTTTGATTTACGTTGTTATTTGACATATTGAGAAATACAGGATACAGGCTTGGTGTCGGTGAGAACTCCAAATTCTACACGTAGTCGCTTCGATTGCGGCATCCTGTGAGCTGTCTAAGTTAACTAACTTCCACGTAGTGACGGCTGGAAACATTATTGAAAGATAATGGCTAATGGGTTAACAAATTAATATGGAGGTGGTCTGGCTGGACGAAGACCCAATCTTGAAAATTGGTGCTCCAGTAATGGGGTCGGGGGTTCGAGTCCCTTCGCCTCCGAGTAACCTAAGTCAAATCGCTTCCACGTAGCGGTTACTGGAAACATCAGAAATGATGGCTAGGAATTTGACAATATTCACCGCAAAAATAAGGCGAATGAATGATTTATTATCCGCATGGATAATAAGGTTTAAACGCCTACGAGTTTCCTCATCATAAAACTCTGGCCAAAGTCCTCTAACTGGAAACGGGAACAGGCAAACATGGTGATTGTAGCTCAATCGGTAGAGTGCCTGACTGTGAATCAGGAGGTAGTAGGGTTCAAAACCCACCTTTCACCCAAAAATAACAATCGGTAATATATTACCGAAAGTGAAAAGTAAAATTATTAAATAAACAAAGGTTTTAATAAAAAACTTTAAAATAATAATAAAAATAAAAACTAAAATCGGTAATATATTACCGAAACAAAAAAAAATGAAAAAACAATTTGATATGCATTGAAGTCTACTAAACAATAGACAACAATGCAAATGAGTAAAAAACTAAACAGACAAAGACTCAAAAAAGCAGAAGACGGTAGAAGCTATCGAATCCTCTGGTTAAAAATGGAATTCCCACCTTATTGGGATGAAGGGGTTAGAACATATCCTAGATATAGGAGAGGTTATAAAAATCCTAATAAGTATCTGTACAGCTTTCAAGTAAGAATGTATAAGACTTGGAAATATAACAGAAAAACTCAGTGGAAAGAGTAAAAAGAAATTCTGTGCCACTATTGAATCAAGCGATTCAAACTCCCAGATGGGATGCTCAGTGAATGAATAGCTGAGGGTGGCTTGGAGATAAGATAAACTGGCAAGTAACCACCCAATCTGATACGTTGGAGCAAGGTAATCGGTTGCAAATAAGGGTTCGATTCCCATCTTGCCAACAAAAATTGTGACGTGGCCGAATGGTCTTAGGCACCAGTCTGATACACTGGAAACGAAAGTTTATACGTGGGTTCGATTCCTACCGTCACAACAAAAAAATATATTTATGAAAAATAAAGATAAAGGTGAATTAGTTGAACAAATAGTAATAACAGAGTTTATGAAATTAGGTATACCAGTTTCAAAACCAATAGGGGATAATCAACCTTATGATATAATAATAGATTTAAACGGTAAATTATTAAAAATTCAAGTTAGAACTTGTTGGAGAGGTGAAAATATGAATTCGTTAAAAATACCATTTATGAATTCTAGAATGAATGCTAAGATAGCATATAAAACAACTAGTAAAGATAAAATAGATTATTATGTGGCATATTCTTTTGATACTGGTAAATGTTATTTAATAAATGTTACTGAAACTGATAATACAAATTGTATTTATTTACAATTAAATGAAAAATGTAAAAATGGTGGAAAATTAAATTACGCTAAAAATTTTGAATTAAATATTAATCGTTTAAAATAAAATATGCTAGTGTGGCGCAATGGTTAGCGCAAGATGCTTATATCATCGAGGTTGGGGGTTCGAGTCCCTTCACTAGTACATGGGTTATAAATTTTAGTATTTTTGTGTCCCAATAGACAAAATCACAAAAATACAAATGGATTGGTAACTCAGAGGCAGAGTAATCGGCTGTTAACCGATAAGTCGAGATTTCGAAATTCTCTCAATCCGCAATATTTGACTTTTCGAACCTTTTTAGTATATTTATATAAAACAGTAATACTATGAATGAAGGTCTTAAAGAAAAAATTATTAAGCTAAGATTAGCTGGTAAAACATATAATGAAATAGTTGAAAAACTAAAATGTAGTAAAAGTGTTGTGTCTTATCATAGCACAAATAATGGTGTAGAAGATATTGGGTATAATAATATTAAAATTTCTAATGACACAATAAATGAAATTAATAAATATTATTTAACACACACAGTAGTAGAAACAGCTAAACATTTTAAATTATCAACACCAACAATAATTAAATATACAGTTAATAAAAGGAAAATATTAACTAAAGAAGAAAGAAAAAATAGAAATGTTAAAGCTGTAAGAGAAAGACGTAGGAAATTAAAATTGATGGCTGTTGAATATAAGGGTGGTTGTTGTGAAAATAAAAAGTGTGGGTACAATAAATGTGTTGATGTGTTAGAATTTCATCACTTAGACCCCAATGAAAAAGATTTTGGTATTGCTAGTGATGGTTTAACTAGGTCTTGGGAAAAGATAAAAGAAGAATTGGATAAGTGTATAATGCTTTGTGCTAATTGTCATAGAGAAGAACATAGTAAATTAAATTCAGAGGTAGCCTAGAGGCCAGGCAACAGACTGTTAATCTGTGGAAGCAATTCCTACGTGGGTTCGACTCCCACTGGACCCGCAAAAGGATTGGTAACTCAGAGGCAGAGTATTCGCCTGTTAAGCGAAAAGTCGAGATTTCAAAATTCTCCCAATCCGCAAATAATATTGCGTGAGTTAGTGGTAAACAACTATCTCTCATAAGGATGGTCAAGCGATTTCGATTATCGCACACGCAACTTTAACACAGGTGTAGTCAGCTTAGTCTTCGAAACTAAAAACTGTAACGGAACGAAATGAGAGTTCGAATCCTATTAGGGGTACGGATAAGGTTCACACTACACCAAGATAGGGAAGTGTAATGGTTTTATAGTTTAATTATTTTAGTATTATATAAAGGTTCGAATTATGAAAGAATATACTAAAGATGAATTAGAAAATGTTATTAAAGATTGTAAGACATTACGTCAAGTTTTGTTAAAATTTGGTAGGAATGAATCATCTAAGTCTTATAAAAAATTAAGAGATAAAATAAAAGAATTTAATTTAAATATTGACCATTTTTTAACACCATCACAAACCATTAAACTCAATTTTATTAATGGTGTTTTAATAAAAAAAGAAAATAATATAATTTTTACTAAAGATAGTGTAATTGGTAGGTCAACAGTAAAAAAAAGAATAATATCTGAAAATTTAATCGAATATAAATGTAAATTTTGTCAAAATGATGGTAATTGGTTGGATAAGAAATTTTCATTAATATTGGACCATGAAAATGGTGTTCCAAATGATAATAGAATTGAAAATCTAAGAATACTATGTCCTAATTGTAATGCAGCATTACCAACTCATTGTAGAGGATATAAAAAATTGAATCGAATGAATAAAAATAATTAATTAAAAACAATACCACATTGG
>PLXT01000144.1:7500-46684 GCA_003151535.1 Methanobacterium sp. | reverse complement strand
AGGTTTATAGAAATTCTCTATAATTAAAACACCTTAGAGATCTTGAAAAATGTAAAATAATAAAACGAATTGTTTATCCTGAAATCCCTCCCAGGTTGAATATTCATTAACCACAAACGTAAAAGATTTTGTTCCCATACTTAATTCCCCAGAAAATGGGGAATTATTTATAGAATAAATTTATAAAAATGAGTATAAAATTGAGAATATGAATTAAAACTACAGTTAAATAAATACAAAGTTATTAATCGTTTGCTCCAACAAATAAAGAAAACTGACAGCAAGATTCGATCAGAGGGTTATGACCTGTATGGGTTTAACCAATGAAGAAATTAAGATTATTGGGAATGATATCTAGGAATATTTATCCTGTTCTTAGCTTTGATGATACTTTTTCTATCCTTTAAGTCATATTTAAACTCTAAAATAATTAATTGAATGTATCATTAGATTGTGAACATATGCACCGAAACAGTGCTGACTTGTTATATCACGATATTTAACAATTTATATAAATAATAATTAATTTTTTTTTTTTTNNTTTCATTAAAATAAAAAATATTTAAATTGCATAAATATATAAAATTTATGAGGTGCATATAAGATGACCGAAATACAAAAAGGCAAATATCTTTTTGGTACTGTTAAAATAGGTGAACGAGGGCAAATTGTTATTCCAAAAGAAGCTAGAGATGTATTTAATATCAACCCTGGAGACAATTTGTTATTAGTTGGAGATGAAAAAAAGGGTATCGCAATAGTAAAAGCAGATCTAATGAAAGATCTTGCATTAAAACTCTTAGATAACATGAATGACATCACAGATATTGTTAATTCCGACAAAAAAAATTAATAATATCTTTTTTTTAGTGATTATTTATTATTAAAATAATTTTTTTTCTTATATTAAGTTTAGTCCATCTCCTTTTAGAATCTCTCCTTTAATATCATCATATATACTTTTTCTTATTGTAATTCACGACATGAATGTATATGAAAATGTTATAATTGTGGTTTTACTATAATTTTTATTCTGATATTAACTGGTAATTAAATCATTCTCTATTTTATCCAGTATAAATCGAATATATCTACCTATCAAACATCTTTTGAGACCTATTTTGTGATATAATTAAATTTTAAATCTTTAATTTTTATTCTATAAATGAACATTTTTTTGAAAATTTAATTTCATATTTTATAGAAACATTTAAATAAGATATTCATTAAAGTATGAATTACACTAAAGTAGGAATATCATTAAAATAAGAAATATTTATATAAATTATTTATGGAGAAGATATAGATGACTGAAATACAAAAGGGTAAATATCTTTTTGGTACTGTTAAAATAGGCGAACGAGGACAAATTGTTATTCCAAAAGAAGCTAGAGACGTATTCAATTTAAAATCAGGAGACAATTTGTTGTTAGTCGGAGATGAAGAAAAGGGTATCGCAATTGTAAAAGCAGATCTAATGAAAGATATTGCACTGAAACTTTTAGAAAATATGAACAACGTCACAGATATTGTTCATTCAGATAAAAAGATTGAATAGATCAAAATCAGGTGATATTGATGACAGAATATGCGTTAGAATTAAATAACCTCACAAAGAAGTTTGATGATTTTACTGCAGTAGATAATTTATCACTGCGGGTAGAAAAGGGTGAGATTTTTGGTTTTCTTGGTCCAAATGGAGCAGGAAAAAGTACAACTATAAGGATGCTCTGCACGCTTGCAAAACCAACTTCAGGTTCTGCTTTGATTGCTGGTTATGATCTTATTAAAGATCCATCAAAAGTTCGAGAAAAGATTGGATTAGTTGCAGAAAAAATGATAATGTATGATGATTTAACTGCTGCTGAAAACTTACGATTCTTTGGTAAGCTTTATAAAATGCCAAAGCAAAAACGAGAGGAACGAATTGATCTATTATTTAATCTAGTAGATATGGAGAAATGGAAAGATACAAAAATATCCAATTTTTCAACAGGTATGAAACAACGTATCAATGTTATTAGAGCACTTTTACCCGAACCAGAAATACTTTTCATGGATGAACCAACACTGGGCTTAGATCCTCAAACTACATTTGCTATCAGAGAGGTTATCCGAGATATTAACAATAACGGAGTTACAGTCATATTAACAACACATGCAATGACAGAAGCAGAAGCATTGAGTGATCGTGTCGCGATTATTGACCATGGTAAGATTGCAGCTTTAGACACACCTCAAAATCTGAAAGACATAATATCAAAGAGTGACACTTCCATTTTCAAAACTAAGGTCACGAATCTAACATCTAAAATGGTAGAAAAAATTAGATCACTTAAAGTTGTAACAGCATTGGCACAACAAGATGATCATAATCTTAAAATAAGTGCAAAGGGTGCAGGTGCACTAAACCAAATTATTGACACCATTAGAATCGAAGGTGGAGACATATCCTCAATTACCAATAGTAACGAACCAACACTTGAAGATGTTTTCCTTACAGTCACAGGTAAAAAAATTCGTGACAATGCAAAGGAAAGTTCAAATATATTACAACATGGCAATGATTCACAGGCCAGGGTAAGGTAATTCTATGAATATAATAAACATACTAAAAGACAGTTATAATATAATGGAAAAGGACTTGCTCGCACTTAGACGTAACCCTGAGTCAGTGGCTGCATTAATAATTCTACCAATTGCATTTCTACTCTTGTTTGGCTATATTTTTCCAAGTGCTACCACAGAACAACATATGCCAGTGGGAATAGTAAACCTTGACAATGGTCAAGCCAGCAGTGCATTTGTAACACAAATAGAAACTATTAATAAAAATTCGGGTGCTATGAACATCGTAAACTATTCAAGCGTTGAACAGGCCAAGACCCAAATCGATAAAGGCAACGTGTATGGGACATTTATTATACCTCCTGGTTTTTCGAATAATCTGACAAATGGCAAATCTGCGAATGTGATTGTATATGTAGATAACAGTAATCCACAACTTTCAGCTTCAGTCGAAAGTACTGCATCAAACATTATCACAGGTTTAAATGGTATGCAAGCAGAGATCAATGTAGTAAAAATGGGTTCAACAACAGTAAATGCACAATCAACAGTTTCTCCTTTCAACGAAAATATTGAAACAACAATCCCTGGTAAATCAAATTATTTCAATTTCTTGGCACCTGGACTAATGATCATGATTGTTATGATAACAGTTATGACAGGAATTCCAGAGGCAATTTCAAAGGAAAGGGAAATGGGAACATTTGATGGTGTGCTATCTGCACCAATCAACCAAATCTCTATCATTCTAGGATACACTGCATCACTATGTGTCAAAGGATTTGCACAAGTTATTTTAGTCCTAGCAATAGCCATCATATTCTTTGGTGTTACAATTCAAGGAAGCATTCTACTTGCATTCTTCCTGCTTTTGTTAGGTATTTTCAGCTTCGTGGGGATTGGAATATTGGCTGTTTCATCATCAAAGAATCAAGCCACGGGTACTACAATTGTAAATTTGATAATGTTCCCTATGATGTTTCTTGCAGGTATATTCTTTCCCATACAACAGATGCCATGGTTTATGCAAGACATTTCTAAGATAATACCATTAACATATGCAGCAGATGCAATGCGAAAAGTAATGTTATTAAACGCGAATATCGGCGATGTAATAACCCAAATCCTCATACTTGTAGCCTTTGGAATAGTAACAATGAGTATTGCAATAATATTATTTAGAAGATCAATGACAACTTAAAAAAAATAGAATAAAAATGGAGGATTCGGAGAAATAAAGGTTAAAAAAATATTTAAATGTCTGTAATAGTGGTTTAAACCACTATTTACCCGATTTTAAATCAAAAAAACCTATTTATGTAACTTTACAATATCATTTAGTAGATATCTGTAACTTGATATTGGATATTTGGTTAAGTCTTCAAAAATTTGTAACAATAATTATATGAGTAATTTATTTAAAAATATAAGGTTTCTATAGAAAATAAAGGTTATTAGTGATTTTAAAATCATATCCAAGTTAATTTTTAATAAAGTTTTTCAAAGCATAAATAAAAAGAAGGAGTTTATAAATGAGGAAACTGCTTTGGTGGTTATTTGCAGGTACTGCTGGGGGACCAAATCGTGCAAGGATTGATTTGACATTGAATAAAAGACCATATAATGCATATCAACTTGCAGGAGAACTGCAACTTAATTATAAACAATACATCATCATTTGAAAATACTAAAAGAAAACAATATAATAACTCCAATGGGGAAAAATAGTTATGGAAAATCATATTTTCTTACAAGTAAAATGGAAGAAAATTATCAAATTAAGTGAACAAAGAAAAAGGCTTGGAAAGATTAAAAAAAATAAGGCACAACATAATAATAGTATCAACATCAAGAATCCAACAATAGGGCTTAACAGGAAATTCATCCTGATGGGTTCAAATTAATCATAATCCAAGAATTAGTCTATACTCATACTAGTAAGATTAAAAATTGAATTATACTTCATTCTATTTTATAGATCTTCAAGTTGATTGGTTCTTATTAGTTTAAGTTTAATTAATTATACTCAGTTATTTACTCAAAATAATATATAATGGTTTAATTAACTCTATTATATATTTAGGCTTCTTATTACTACTTCCATCAATAACTACTTCGTTATAGTCCTATATAATGATATCTAAGACGAATAACGAGTTAAATTAACATATAATCTAATTTTAACTTTACAAATAGTAAATGTAGTATCATAAATAGTCAATAATTAAAGTTGTTCTAGACGTTAGTATGCAGGCAACATACGTTAATGATTTGCTAAGTATCCACTTTTGCGGATCTTTTTATACTTTTATAACATTCTAAAATTCATGGATTGTTTGTTCGCTTGATTGAAAGCTTAATCATTCTTTAAATTAGGAAAGGAAGCACAGTCCTAATATAATTCATAAAGGCCAAATAGTGGACATTTGCAATTATTCATTTTTTCAATGGGCGAAACGTTTCCCCTACTGCTATATGCAATCATGCAAGCGATTCCACATTTATTATAAAAAAACATGTCAAACATTTATAGATATTGCTTAAGGGTATTTATAACCCAATTGTCATCTTTTAGGATTTATTTTAAACGTTCTCAGGATCATTTTTAAATTCAATAAATAATTTTGATTCTAATAACAGATATTAACCTGAAAAATTAAATAATTCATACCATTTTATTGAATCAAAAATTTAAATGTATAACTTTTATCCAGTAGATATATCCCCTACTCCCATCACATCTTATATTATTAATTCAGTTCATATCCATATCTTTTTTAATTTTTCTTGTCTTAATTTGTATATTTTATTCCATCAAAAAAGGTTTCAAAAAATATTTTTCTTTCTTTGGTTTTTGTCTGGATAATGTATTCAACTGTAAATATGTAATGAGATGAAAAAAACCCAGAAATGTATTTGGGAGGTAAGTCTTTCAATATTTTATTTTTAATTCCCTCTTCTATTAGATTTAACAATTTTTTTTCATGATCAGGGATTTTATCTTCGGTATTAATATTATAGGGTGATGACTTAAATTGTATCATAAATTTGTATTTATCGGGGTTATTCACTCCCCATTCTACTCTTTCGAGCCAGAATTTTTCTAAAGATTCATAACCCACTGAAGATTCTATAAGATCCAGAAAGCTTGTTAAACTTTCTTCTTGTATAGAGGTGCCTAATTCACTAATTAAATCTACCTTAGTTTTAAAATATATATAGAGAGTCCCTGTTGCAACGTCTGCTTCTTTAGAAATTAGAGTAGTTGGGGTATTATCTATACCTTTTTCGTTAAATAGCTTCAATGCTGATTCAAGAATTTTCTTTTTTTTATCTTCTACAACCATTTTTGACCACCCTCTATTTGGATGTTTATATCACCAAAATGAGAAGCATAATATTGCATAATATTTATTAAATCCCCTATATTTGCCCCCATATCAATAAATGTGCCTACAATCATGTTTTCTGCGATTCCAGAACCTCTAGGATCTATAATTACAGTCATTTTATCACTTATCCAATCTATCTTTATTTTTATTTATATAAACTAGCCAATATACTTTTAATCACGTATTTAAATTTAATATTAAATTTTGTATTTAACTAGGTTTTTTTAAATATAGCTATGTTTTCCTGAATCTTTTCGATATCTTGTTATTTAAAGACGGAATTGTTAGCATGACAAATTTGCCTAAACCCCCATTATTTTAACTTTATATTATTTTTTCTCATCTGCATGTAATCACATTGTATTCATCTTAATCAACGTTAAATAAAACCAATTAACTAATATTCATTAAAAAAGATGAATATATAATTTTTTTTTATGCCAGTATTAACCCTAAGCCAAAAATAACCATTATACCTACAATTGCAGGCCCATAGATTTTCTCAAACGTCTTAGGATTAATTTTCTTAAGTAGTAAAGGCCCTATAAATGCACCTACAGCCGATCCTCCGCCAAGGAGAATAATCAAAGTCAGATCCAACCGTCCTAATAGGTAAAAACCCCCTATACCTGCAACTGAGTTGAAAATAAGTACGAATACAGAGGTACCTACAACCATCACAGCTGGTAAGCCTAAACTATAGAGCCCTGCAATAATTGGTGCTGTTCCACTTATTCCAAAAACTCCCGCCAATAATCCAGATATAACTCCAAAAAAAGAGGCTATAACTTTTCTAGGACCGGTAAGGGTTAATCGTTCTTCTTTATCCTCATTTTTTTCTTTCAGTTTTTGATTTCTTTGTATTAAACTTCTCAACATTGGAATTATCATTATCAACGTGAATATACCCAGAATCAATTGTAAATCCCTAGGTGGAATAATATTAGCAATACTAGCTCCTATTAATGTACCTATTATACCTCCGATACCCAGAATTAATCCTGTACGGAAATCTACATTGCCTTGACGAAAATGACTGAAGGTGCTTACTACTGAGGTGGGTAACACTGCTGCTAGAGAAGTAGCTATAGCTACTTGTGGTGTGATACCGAAAATCAATATCAAAACAGGTACAAATAATCCACCTCCACCACCACCGAACATAGACACTAAGAGGCCTATTAACAATCCGAATAATGGTAGCAGAATAAAAAATATATCAATCATTTAAATCACCTAATACTAATTCTTTAATTTTTTTATTGGGATTGTCGTTGAATGGGCCTCCGTGATAAGTTATCAAATTTTCAACGTCGTATTCCATAAACTTTTTAAGGGATTTTATAGCTTTTTTAATCTTTTCTTCATTCATAATTTGAGTGTTATTCCTAAAAAGCTGTCCATCTTCGATGTTCATTGTATCTCCTACGATGAGGGTTTTAGACTCTCTATGGTGTAGTTATATTTGTCTGACTTCACAATTTTTTAGCTCAATTACTTTATCTTTTTTATAAAATCTTTCAAGTGACTATCTCTTTTAATTGGTTCACCATGAGCTGGACAAATCCACTTAAAATCATACTTGTCAATTTTAACTACAGATTCTTTTAAAATCGAATTATTCCAATTAGCAAATGAAGGCCCGGTGCTTATTTCCCCATTGCTGGTTCTAAATAAATCACCAACAAACATTATATCCTTATAAAGCAAACACGTATGCCCCACTGTATGTCCAGGAGTATATATAGCTTTAATATCGCCAATCATTCCATGTTTAGGATATGGATTAATATTTTCCGGTTTTTCAAGTTTAACAATGTAATTCAAGATTCTTTTAATCACGTGACGATTTAGTTCACCCATGATATGAGGTATATCCTCTTTTGAAGCCCAGATTGTAGCTCCACTAGCTTTCTCCAGTAAAGCCAGACTACCTACATGATCCATATCATCATGTGTAATTAAAATGTGTTTAATATCATGAGGTTTAATATCCATGGATTTTAATTCATTTAAAATGCCTTTTCCATTCTTTGGAAGTCCTGTATCAATTAATATTATTTCTTCAGCCTGAATAAGATAAACGTAATTTCCTTTCGTTGAATCCAATAAATAAACTTCATCACTTATTTTCATAAAAAATCACCTGCGACAAAATATTTCCAATTACAAAAAATGTTTGAACTAAATGATTAAAATAATATAATCATTCTAAATGAATAATTTTATTTTTTAACCCCTTAGATTAACTCTTTAATTCTTTCATAGGGTTATCTTTGAGTTATCCTCCATGATGTTATAGTATTCTTATCTTTCCCAGGGTTTCCAGTATCTATTAGAATCGTTTCTTTATCCTTAATCAAATGCGCATAGCTACATTTAGTTGATTCTAAAGCATATACATGCTCTTCTATTTTCATAAATTTTTACCTCTATTCATACTTTTTTTACCTTTAAAAATTTTATAGTTGAATGACTAATCAACCATATGATTGAGTAATCATTCGTTACTTATAAAGTTTTCTTAAATTTTTAAATTTAATAAGAACCAACAGTTCAAAATAACATCAATATCTAAATGGATCTATATCCTCAAAGGATGAATAAATCAGAAATACAACTTTTATGATTATTTTATATATATTAAATACGATTTTTGAATATCTTGGATATCCTGTTGAGGTAGTCTTATGGCTTTGAATCTTAAAGTAAATATTAATTTACATTACTTGTTTTTCTTATTTGCATAAAATATTTCACTACTATAACAATATTTTTAAGTTTTATTTTTAGTGTAAGGTTTAACGAATTGTGCCATTATTAAACCGAAAATTAATAGTGCCGATATTACATAAAACGCGTTTAACAAGCCGCCCAGTAATTTTTCAACACTTAAAGCATTAGTTGCGCCCATTAACAATATAATTCCAAATATAGCGGTACCAACAGAAGTATTAAGATTACTATTAGTACTCCTAATTGCGGAAGCATCTGGGTGTTTATCATGACTAATGTGGGAAAACGCTAGATGAGAACCATGCGGAGCTATAACTCCCACACCTAATCCAATTAATCCTGTACCAATTAAAATCTCTAGGAAACTCGGATTTGAACTGAAAACACTGATTAGATAAATACTACCAATAATACAAATTAGAAAACCTGTGGATATGATATAACGTGGTTGAAATCGTACACTAATTTCCCCAGTGGTGAATGTGACTAAAAAACTTGGTATGGCCATTGCCACGAAGATATAACCTGTTTTAAGTGCACTATATCCTAAAACTGTCTGTACAAAAACCGGTATAATAAATCGAATACCACTAACAACTGATCCATACATAAATAAGAAAATATTACCTAAGATAAATGATCTTATTTGAAAGACTCTAATATCAAGTAATGGATGCATATCTTTCTTTATCCTACTCCTCTGATTAAGATAGAATACAATTAAAAGAATAACACCTGTTAATATAACAAAGGGACTAATGAGCATTGTAACAGGATTGTTAAGTAATATAAACCATAAACTAGTAAAAATATACCTAAAGCAGAGTTAATGCCCCCAATTATATCAATCTCTTTCCAGTGCATGGTTGCAGGAAATGAGGGTATAGATCTAGAGAAGATTAATATTATAATGATTATAATGAATTCTAATCCAAATGCATACCTCCAACTTAAATATGTAGTCAAAATACCTCTAATAAAAGGTCCCACAATTAATCCAAGAGAAGATATCGAGGCTATTAAACCCAAAGCAATAGCTCTTTTCTTACCAGAATAAGTACCATATTATTATGGAATACATACTCACCCACATTAAAGCTCCACCAATACCCTCCAGTATAGACCTTCCCAATAGTAGCATATTACTATTCAAGCTTAATGCAGCAATTAGATTACCAACACCAAAAATAGTTGCACCGATAAGAAATATTCTCTTCCAACCTATTACTTTTTGTAATTCACCGCTAAGCAAGGTTAAACTCGCTAAAACTAATGCATAAACAACAATAATACTTTGAATAGTTACATAAGTCGTGTTTAAATCATGGACCAAATTAGTTATTGCTACATTTAAAAAACTAATATCAATAGTTACAATAAAAGCCGCTAAAGTAACTACTATTAAAGGAAACCAACCCACATTTAATATAGGATCATCAGATTCATTAATATCATTCATTCAAATCACCCTGAATCCTTAAGATAACATTCTTAATAGCCATAATACTCCTACCATATTTAAACTGAATATTATTCTCTATTTATAAAAAAGAATTATAATAATATTTTTATACAATATACATGTAGATTTTTGCTTCTCTATCTACTTTAACGGGTTTCCATCCGTGGAAGGTCCAGTAATAAGAAACAATACGAGTTCCAGGTTGGAGCTCTTTTTGTAACTTTATTTTAAGTCTTTTATTAGCCCTTGATGAAAGAAATAATGTTACCACTGTTGCAGGAGTTATAGTTTTATTGAAAAAATTTCCCCAAAGAATTTCCACTTTTCTATTAACACCTAAAAGCGTTATCATAAGTTTAGACCATACATATCTAATTGGATCTGCTTCAATTCCAACTGCATGTGCTTTATATCTCCTAGCTGCTTCGATAACGATCCTACCATCACCAGATCCTAAATCATAAACTATATCTTCAGAGTTAACCTCAGCCATTTCTAACATTTTTCTAACCAATGTTTTAGAGGTGGGTTGCCATCCTGCTCCAATAATATCTGACCAGAATATCCAAAATATAAAGATTAATACAATTGTAATTATAATTGGTAAATTAAATAAAATTATCATATTTTTCAGCTCCATTAAAAAATATTTTTATGATATCAAGTTTGTTTTAATAGCTCGTATAATTGGAGCCATTTAACTTGATGGAACATTCTTAAATTTTTATAGTTGAATGACTAATCAACCATATGATTGAGTAATCATTCGTTACTTATAAAGTTTTCTTTAAATTTAATATTGACTCATATTTCAAAAAAAATTCCGATACATCATTTTATACTAATTAACCTAAAATCATCCAGTCTTCGTTTTTAGCCTGTATTTATTTTTCAAAATGCATTCAGTTTTTATGTTTATTTAATAACAGAAGAAAACACAATTTAGTATATTCCAATATGATAAAGTAGAAATTAAATGATTCTGCAAGCGATTTAGCAATCAAATGTTTGTTTCGTTGATCGCAGGTCCGATCGATTAGGAAGAAAGAAAAGTGATGACTGAGATAAGGACAAACATGGTGAGAGCATTCATATAGATGCAATCTTATTCTGAGTCCTCTACATATAGGAGAACACATCATAGCTAGAACTCAAATCATGAATGTTCAACATTCTATTTCACTATCCTAAATTAATATCTATTTTATTTAACTTCGTTATAGTTCCATATAACGATGTATCAAGTTTAAAATTCTCTATTGGGCCTAATTTGAATTTTTAATATTAATTAAACGTGTTATATTTTTAAAAAGATTTAGATTATTTTTTTAGAAAAAAGATGTTTTTTAAGTTTATAAATCTTTAATTAGGATATTACATTTTAACTTGTAAATTAGACTCTTTCAATCTCACTTTTTGCAGAGAATTCTTTTTAATTTCTATAGCTTCTTTTAAATTAGGATCTAATTGGAGTGATTTTTCACTATAACTAATTGAATCCTTGTATTCTCCCAATTCATATAAAATATTGGCTTTATGAACTAAATAAACAGAATTATTTTGTTCAATTTTTAAAGCCCTATCACTATAGATAATAGCTTTTTCAAAGCGTCCTAACTTCAATAGACTATATGCTTTATTATCCATTGAGATTGTATCAACTGGATTTATTTGTAAAGCCTTATCACTAAAATTAATTGACTTTTGGTAGCTTCCCAACTTATTTAAAATACTAGCTTTATTTGCCAAATAGGAATAGTTGTTTGGTTCAATTTTTAAAGCTTTATTAATGTAAATATTAGCTTCTTCAAGTCGGGTTAACTCCATTAAACTATATGCTTTATTATACATTGAAATTGAATCATTTGGATCTTTTTCTAAGGCTTTATCATAATTCTTTATAGCGTTAATATGGTCTTCTTTTTTTTGAAATGAATAACCTATTGCAGAATAATCTATATCCTCTTCCAAATCACTAGTGCTTTTGACTAAATAAACGTAATTATCTAATTCAACATTTTCTATTAATGGTTTTTCATAAAGAAATTTTATAAATTTTTTATCATTAAAATATTTTTCAACTCTCCATTCTTTTAACTCTTCTTTAGTACCACTTTCAGAAAGCTCTTTCATTTTTTGAACATAGTTGGTTTTATTTTCTACATACATTTTAACCATATTATCATGGAATTCAGGTTGTATGAAATGGATTACAGCAAGTTTGGCCATTATTTCATTATTTACTTCTAATCCTTGTTTTTCAGCTAGTATTTTTTGAAGTTCAAATTGGTTTAAAAGTCGTTTTATAGTTCTGGGATTGCCCCCTACTTCAGCAATAATTGATTTATATTCCATAATATCCTCAGAAATATCCAATTCTGGAATGAATTTTTCAGTGATAATATCTTCCCTTACTGGAGGTAAAAAGAAAGGGATCTGTACAATTTTATCCAGATAATTTTTACCCCAATCTTCAAACATTTGAGGATATTTTTCATGTATACCCATCTCAATTACATTCTTATCAGCACCAATAATAAATACAGAATGCTGGACATTTAAAAATAACTTTATTGCCTCCAATATATCTACTGCCTTTTCAGGGATACATCTATCGAGGTCATCAATAAAGACAACTAATTTTCCATCATCACCTGCATATGATTTGGCTATATTAGTAAATTCCTCTTCAAAATCACCAATGAGTTCTAAAGTTTTTTGAGAAATTTCTCCTGAATTTTCTATTAAAGGATCATTTAATTCACTAAAAGCCAAAGGGCTTGGTAAAACCTGATTTATGGTGGCCATCCCTAATCCAAGCCAATTTACTCTTTTTAGAAGCTCTGTAACTTTCTCTTTTAATGAGGAATTGATGGTTTCATCTATTGCAATTTCTCTTAAAATTGAGTGTATAAGTGCAACACGTAAATCATGACTTTTATCAAATTTCCAAGCATCAAACCACGCGGTTTTTATCTTAGCATTGCTTTTTAATAATTCCCTTGTCATTTGCATTAAACTAGTCTTTCCCGAACCCCAAATACCATATAGTCCAATTGTAAGAGGAGTTTCTGAAGATATAATAACTTCTTCCAAAGTTTCCGAGAAAGCAGAATAACTTAATGTATCTTCAGTTATCTTTTTTATATCGTTATCTGTTAGCATTATTAATCTCCTTAGATTTATTTGTATAAATCCCACCAATTAATTGTTATATCCTACTATTGGTTTATTACTTCACAAATACATAGACTAATTAACAAATAGATTCAAACATCGGATAAATATCTTAAATTTCTTTAATAAGTAAGTTATAGCTTTTTTTCAAGTTTTTAAAATGCTCTTTCTTTTCGCTGGAGCTTACAAAAGTGCTTGGTTTGTTAGATTTGTTGACATATGCGTGAGATGTCGGTGTTATATTTCTACGTAAATGTAATTCTTTAATAGGCTTGATTATTCCATGGTATTTTTTAAATAGTTGAGTTTTATCATCTAAAATTGTTCCAAAATTAAGTCGTGAACCATTCTTAGAATTTAAACTAGGCCATTTTATATTTGGATGTGTTGATCTCAATAATGGAATAAATCTCCTGATTAACATCTCATTAAATGTGTCTTTATAATTTATCCATGCGTTTCCATCAATTATGTAAGCATTACACGCTGTAAATAACAATTTATTTGCATATTCATACTCAGAACCCAATAACTTCTCCCATTTATCGCTATAGGGAATACCGTATGTTTCCGTCATTATTTGTCCAATATTATCGATATTTTCGTTTTTACCTAGAAAGTTATCAATAACATATAATTCTTTATTTTTTGGAATACCCATTTCATTTATCATATATAATTTGTTATTGGATATTGCAGTATTCGAAGCTACTAAACCCGGTTCATAGTTATAAATATCCATTAAACTTGTTAATAATGATTTAAACTCTTCTCCAATTATCAAAATATGTGGAATAATCATCATTTGTAGTAAAGCTGATTTTTCTTCTTTCAAGTATTTTGCTGCTAAATCACTATCGAGAGAACACAAAAATTTATACAAACCCCACTTAAGAGAATAGTTATGTCCATCAGAATTTAATCTGCTTAATGCAGATTTTAAGAGAATTTTTTTCTGTTTATCGTCAAATTTGAAATGTGACAATAAATCCCAATATTTCCCTTCAGTATATTTGTAAGAAGTAGGTTCGGATATAGCACTATTATAGATTAACATACCTATAGAATCAGTTGAATAATTCAATAAATATTCATAAAATCCATCTGCTAGTTCTGGACGCTTTTTCAAATTTTCCAAAACCCATTTTAGTACATAATCATGTTTTTTTCCTGCTTTTAAAATATAAATGACTTTTGAACTATCAAAATTGTCTTCTTTAATGGCCTTTTTGAAATGCATGAAAGTCTTCGAAGCATTAGAAAAAATATCTTTTTTTTCATGCCCTTTAATACTAGGAAATTTTCCTGTTGCTTCCATAATAGTTTTAGCTTTGATTATTTCATATTTAGTTGTTTGAGGAATCAATCCTCTTTCTTTACATTCATGTTCTAATAAAATAATACCATCTAAAACTTCCTCTCTAGATTCTCCATAGATTTTTATGTCATCAACATATCTTACATATTTCAATTTTTTTTCATTTAGAGCATAATCAATTGGTAAAAGATAAATCTCGGCTAAAAGATTAGAAGTTATAGGGCCTTGAGGGATGCCGTGATTTAATTTAATACGTTTATGAGTACTCCATTTATTTAAGCATCTTTGGAATAATTGTTTAAAATTAGTGTCTTCTGAAAATTCATTAATTAAAACTTCATGATCTATGGTATCATAATAAGAAGCTAAATCAAAATGTGCGACCCATTTATTGCCTGAGCGATAATAATTTTTTATTTTTCTAAGAAAGTTTACATAACCTTTTTGCCATGGTTTAAATAAGAAAATATTTTGTTTCATATTTCGATTTAAAATATTACTATAAACATTTTTATTTTCCAGTTTTTTTCTTTGGCCCATGTATTCTTCCAAAATAACATTTCCAAATGCTTGATAAACTATTAAATCATCTAAATGTAAGAATGTTACTGGTCTGTGTAATCCCGATTGTTTGGGAATATAAAATCTTAAGATATCTGAAGGATTGTACGAGTATCCAACCAATATTTGAGATAAATCTTTTAAATTTTCTTCAAAACAACTTTCATAAACAGAAAATAAATTTCTATAATAATTTTTATATGTTGAAATGTTTGAATTAGCTGTTTTAATTCTCATCCAAGCTAATTCTAGATTTTCAATTGAAGAAAACTTATTATAATATTTCCCTTCCATAAAAAAACATATTATCACACTTAATAATACAGTTTACTAATTAATTTTTTTATTAAGTGCAATTCTCATTTCTCAAAGAAATTCTTCATTATATGTTGTCAATGAAGAAAGGATATTATTCTAATGAGGAGGAGTGTGTTATAATTTAAGGAAGTGATCAATCACTGTAGAAGATTCTACAGAAAACCAAAAGACATTCACCAGATTAAAATGTTTACTTCAATGAAAAATAAGGGGTGAGCTGAATACAAACTTCTCTCACATTCAAGCTCTTTTTATTCATATGCTATTTTATTTATTTCCATTATGGTAAATTACTGCTGAGGGATATTTGGATCATAGATAAATAAGCTTTTCAGCTATTTCAAAGACTGAAATAAAAAGAACCTCGCATCATCTCGTTCTTCATAGACATCATTAACGAAATAGGCATATTCAATAATTTACATATACTAATCAACAAAATTTATGTACTAGACATTGATGGAGTATTATAATTTTTAGTAGGATGAAATACAAGCAATAACTTAAATTCAAAAAAACAACAACTATATGTGTTAAGTTACTTCAAAAGCAATTGTCAAAGTTAGTAATCAAACGTATAAAACAATACTGAATACTGTTAAATAAAAGAACTTAAATATTGGACAGTTTATATACGCTTTTTACAATTCTAATTATTTTATAAATATACAATATTTGAATATTTTTTTTAAATTATAATCTTTAATATTAGTTTGTACTTACTCTATTTATGGGATTTATAATAAACGAAATAAAGATACTTGATGATTCTTACTCATTTATTTTTGATCAGGAGCATGAAGGAGAGGTTCTTAAAAATTTATCCAAGATAAATATTTTCGTTGGAGAAAATAATTCTGGGAAAAGCCGTTTCATGCGTTCATTATTTTTTTACAATAATATCAGAGATTTACCTGTTTTTATTCCAAATAATGAAGATTTTCAGAAAATAAAAAAAGGTATTTTCGATTTTAAAAAATTTCTAACTAATGAATTCAGCAATGAAAATTTAAAGCAATTTTCTAATGGTAATTCAAATTTTGTTGAAATGGTATCTAATATTAAAGAATTTGATTTTATTACCCCCAACGTGGATTATATCAAGCCTATTAATGAAATTAAAGACTATTTAGATATACTTTTAAAAATTACTGATAAGAATGTGAAAATAAGAAAAAGCCATGGAAGCAGATCTGGTCCTGTTTCTGCATTTGCAAAAGGTATGATTAATAATTTTAATGAATCTTTTAAGGATTTAAACACTGAAATAAAGAATATTAATATAAATTATGAGTTTAATAAAATTTATATTCCCATTTTAAGAGGTCTTCGTGATATCCAAGGTAGGGATGTATATTATGACAGGACAAAGAAAGATTATTTTCAAAATATTGAAGAAAATTTGTTAATTAATACTTATAATATAGAAATCTTTACAGGACTTAAAATATATCAAACAGTGAAAAATCATTTATTAGGCAATCTTAATGAGAGAAAACTTATTAGAGAGTTCGAAGAGTATTTATCTAAGCAGTTCTTTGATAACTAGCCAATTGCTTTAATACCCAAAGAAGAGAATAATGACCAGATTCTTACTATTAAAATTGGTAATGAGCAGGAAATGCCAATTTATAATTTAGGAGACGGTATTCAATCAATAATTGCAATTACAATGCCTTTATTTCTACAGGAATCTATTCTAGAAAATAAAAACATTTTGGTATGTATTGAAGAACCTGAACATTTGTTGCATCCAAGTCTACAAAGAAAATTAATCGAAACTTTTTTTGATAAAAGATTTGATAATTACCAGTTCTTTTTTACAACTCATTCAAATCATTTTTTAGATGTTGTGCTAGATTTTGATGAAATTTCAATGTTTTCATTTAATAAGAAGTTAGATGGAATTGATGAGGAGGAGCTTGCCCAATTTGCAATCAATAAAGTCTCTGTTGGGATATAATCTTCTTAATATGTTGGGAGTCAGAAATTCTTCTGTATTTTTACCTAATTGTAATATATGGGTTGAGGGAATTTCTGATGTAATGTATTTTAGGGACTATTTGGATATCTATCAGGAATTTAAGTTAAAAGAGGACACTAATTTTAAAAAATTCAGAGAAGATCTTCATTACTCTTTTTATAAATACGATGGTAGTGATATTAATAATTTATTAGGATTAGAGTTAGATGATACTGATAAAAGACTCGAAAGACTTTATTTAATAAGAGATTGGGATGATCCCAAAGATAAAAAGAAAAAAGTTAAAGATAATGCATTAAAAAAGCTGTTAAAGGATAAATTTTGTTTATTAGGGCGTAGAGAAATAGAAAATCTAATTGATCAACCTGTTCTTTTAAAAATCTTAGAAAATGATAAACGATTTAGAAATATTGATATTGAAGATTTTGAATATGATGACTATAAAACTATAAAACTAAATGAATTTATTAACGACATTTGTAATAACGAATTAAAAGAAAAATTCATTGGTAAAAGTGGTAAAATGTCATTTCATAAACGAACCCAGAATTATATTAATAATTGGGATGATCTTTCACCTGAAGCTCAGGAAATAACTGAAATGATCTATAATTTCATTAAAGAAAATAATTTTTAATTTTGTTAAGAAGAAACAAATTAGAATAAATTTTTGATGATTCTGTGATTTTATATTTTTAACCACATTCTAAATATATAAATCCATTGTTATCACACTATTCAAAGGATACATTCACACCTATAAAGAAATACCGGATGTAAAAGGATATACCTCGTATTTAACTCCCTTTGAACTAAATGAAAAGATAAGAAAGATGAATTCTGGAAATCGGATGAAAATACATTTATTGTTGATAAATAATAAAATTTTAATGTATTATTTACAATTTAATGCTAATAATCTCTTCTTTTGGTTTTTTAGGATTAAAAATTGTATTATTTTTTTTTATTAAAATTCATATAATTCCTATATCAGCACATTTGAC
Source organism: Methanobacterium sp. (assembly GCA_003151535.1). Classification (GTDB taxonomy): domain Archaea; phylum Methanobacteriota; class Methanobacteria; order Methanobacteriales; family Methanobacteriaceae; genus Methanobacterium_B. Next base: position 28,164 of record PLXT01000144.1, on the reverse strand, counting down.
TGAAAATAACTATATACAAGACTGTATTCTTTTAAATATAGTGAATAGACATAACAATAAATTTTAAATAATTCACGATATTTGGATAATCTATTTATCAAGTAAGATGATTTTTAAGTTTAATTACAATTTCCATAATACTATTGACAATATCCATAGCCATCTCACGAGAAATATTATAATATCCATGTACTAATTGATTTCGAATAGCCCGAGTGTTCATAATTTGGCTAAATTCATCATTATTAATTAGTTGATTTTCTAATGCTGTATTAGCGGTATTAATTAGTGATATACTTTTTTTTAAATAATCCGATTTAATGTCTAAATTACTCAATACTTCTTGAAGTGTTATTTCTAATAATTTAAATGCTGAGATGACTGCTGCTCCATATTCATTTTTTTCCAAAAGCCTATATGGTTCTTCAGATAAAGTTGGCTTTAAATTTTCATTTTCTGTACTAAACCATTGATCTAATTTTATTATAAAATCCTCAGGAATTTGAGTTAAATCCCGAGGTCTATAAATTGTTCTTATTCCTTCAATTCCTGTTGGAATTTCCGATCCTTCTTCTAAAATTAATAAAATTTGTGGAGGGTTTGGCTTACGATTAATTGCCAAATTGATTTCGGATAATATATGTGTACTGGATGAATCTGCCACTACAATTTGGGCCCTATCCATTAATGCCATTATCTTAGCGGATATATTATCCCCCGGTGATATTATACTTTCACTAACTACAGGAACCAAATTTAAACTTTCAACTATAGGAAATACATTTGATTTGTAAAAAGACTTTAATGATGGAGGTATAGCAAAATAGCATAGTCTATTAGGGTTATCCTTAGGAATTGATAATTGGTCTGCCGTTTCTTCATCTGTAATAATACTTCTTTTCAATAAGTGGGGAGGCCAATATACTCGAAGTTCTTTAAAAAAATTTTCTAAAATTTCACCATATCTACTTTTTGCTCCAGGTAAATTTATAACTTTAACTCCTCTACGTTCATAACGTCCAATTTCATGAGACTTAGCTCCTACTGTAATAACATAAGCAGGTCTACGCATTTGACCTAGTCTATCCTTAATAATCTGCCATATTTGACGAAAATCCGGATCTTCTAAACTGTATCCAATCAATATGGGAGTGCGTGTAATTAAAAGATTTCCTAAATATGTAGCCAACAACGGGTAACGATCTATAAACGAATCATAATCATCTTCGGATGCAATTAATCTATCGGGATGGTTAAGATCTCCATGAAGTTTTAGAAGGAAAACTCCAGACTTTGAAGTGGATAATGATAATTGTTCTTGATCAATTACAGGATGACAATAAACTGGTGCAGGTCCCATATCATAAGCTTTCTCAAGTAAGAAATCAAAATTAGTAGTGCAAACTTTATCAAATGGTAATTCACAAAAAGCTTTATGAACAGATCCAAGTTTAACTGTTTCTATATGAAGAAGCTCTACTAGTTTTTCTACTAATTTTACACGTGAATATTCATATGAATATGCTGATATTGCATCTAATGGAGTTGAATAAGGATAATTTGGTATTAATTTAGCAATTTTTCTACCTAATTTTTCCCAATCAGGCATTTCTTCATTAGGTAAAAAGATTGCATTACGAGAAAAGCCTGCTCCAATAATGGGAATACTATTCCCACTAACTATATCATCAATTAAGGATTCCGGAACTTTATCTAACATTGACAATGATATTCCCCCAAATATTATATATAATAAGATTATTTTGATTAGGTAATAAAATATCGATCAATGGTCATTATATCAAGATATGAAAAAGGAACTTATGGATTGGAGAAAAGTTTCTATCTAATCATTGAAAAGTTAATATACGTAAGAACAGCTTATTAAAAAATAGTGGTGATTACCTATATTATAAGTTCAAAGGGTATAATGTCATTATTTTCCAAGAACCTTTTGCATCACCCCTTACAATAGGGTTGCCATTATTATCCTCATAAACCAACCTAAACACATATTTTATAGATGAATTTCGTTTGTCATCTTGAATTTCTAACTCTACCTCAATTACAGTTACGTAAATAGATTCATCTTTAATATCCAACAATTGGTATTTTAATAGGTTTTTATAGGGCAAAACATCATTTTTCAACTCTCCTGCAAATCTACCAGGATTTTGGCCTTCTGTGAATATAAAACACATTCTTTTAACCATTTCATAATAATTACCTTTAACCCAATATTCAAGAAACTCTACAAATATTCTTTCAAGTGTTCTTTCATCATAATTAGATGAAATGCCTGATTCAGAAAAATCAATATTTACTTTTAAAACTCTAGGTCTCCAGTTCTTGACTTTATCTCCTAAGATTTGTGTATCTCTATGCATTTTTATAGCATCTATGATTGTAGGTTTGGATTCTTCTTTAGGTTCTTTTTTCATGTCAATTATTGCTTCCTTTACGGCAAAAAGAGTAGCCCAAGTTTTAACAGCTACAGTTTTATTGGCATAACCTAAATCACGTCCATGAAGTATCCCATTTCTGTATGGAATTGTGATTTTTTCAGTTCTAGTCTTTTAACGATTTTTAGTCATTTCTTTTTGAAGTTCAGTTAAACCACTGATATGGGCTGCAATTGAATCCCATGCTTCCAAATTCGTACCATCAGCATGGAAACCTTTCTGATCTGTTGTTTTCTTAGCATCAGCTATGACACCATCAATCATTATTAAAACCACGGGAATACAAGCATGATATCTCCCCCCTAAGTAATCTTCTTTAGCCTTTTCGATAAGTTCAATCCGAGGTTGGAATTCTTCAACAGCACTTAACCAAGAAACTTGATGATCGATAATTCCATCATAATAATTAATAAGCAATTTTTCTGCATCTTCTAATTTACCTTCATCTGCCAGTTCTATGGATTTTTTCATAATTTCAAAGTTCATAGATCTAAGAGCAATCCATCCATATTTTGTAAAGTGTCGATTGAATCTATCAGGCATATTTGATATCATTTCAGATTGTTTAGTAAGTCCTGGAACTATTAATAACTCTTTGGATACTTTATCCATATCTACCCCTAGATACTCTAATCCATCTAAAATATGAGAATCAACTAATTTTTTAAACTGCTGGGCTCTTTTTATTTCTTCTCTCCCTTTCGCTAAAGAGGGATTATCTCTTATTTTCTTATCGTTCATTTGAATCACTTTAAATAATTTATAATGAATATGTGAAAGATATTTATTTTTATCTTGAAAGTTGGAACAATCTATAAGTATAGTGTATATTATACCATCCCGATACTTTAATATAGCAATATTCTATTTATCCAAAAAAAAATCATTTAAATCTTAAATTATTTTCACTAATAACCTTATTGAATGTATTCAAGGATCTAAATAGATTATATGAAAAATTTGACCTATATATATCATCGTTATATGATGATATGACGAAGTTGCAAGAATCATTTTTTTTGATTGAAATGTGTATTTGATGTTCCGATTTATTGAATTAAATGGGTAAGATTTAATATTTTATACCATTTAATTCCAATAATATAGGATTATTTTTAGTTTTTGTTCAAATTTCTCCTGGAGCATCTTCGTAGCCTATTTCTTCCTCCTCCATTTCGTTGCTCATATGTAGATCTTTTAGGAAGAAGCATATTATGAATCCAATTATGTTCATTATTACTGCTATAATGAATACATTGTGAATTGCTGTGACGAGTAAGGGTGATGAAACATGTATAGTGGTATTTTGTAAGTTAAGTTTCAGAGTCATATTTACAATAGCTCCTAGAACAGCTAACCCAATTACACCTCCAAGCATTCTGAAATACATTGTTGATGAGGTTACCACACCTAAATCTCGTTTTGTCACTGCATTTTGTGCGGCTACTGTGAATATTGGTATTCCAATACCTGCACCTATTCCTGCGATAGCTTCATAAATAATTAATTCTAGGTTAGTAGTGTTTTGGGTCAATGTTGAAAGTAAGAACATACCCACAGTGCCTATTGCAAAGGATATGATAGCAAGTTTTTTGTAACTACCCGTTTTTGAGATTATCTGGCCTGATAAAATTGATGCTATAATCATACCAAACATTAATGGAGTTAGATATGCTCCTGAATTTGACGGACTTAGACCTTGTACCAATTGTAAGAAAAGTGGAATGTAAACAGAGCCTACAAACATTACAGCACCTAACAAGATCATTGAAACTGCTGAAATGCTAAATACAGAGTTTTTAAATAGATATAATGGCAATATGGGTTCTTTAGCTTTTCTCTCAGCGTATATAAATCCGGACAGCATAATTACTGAGAATATCCATAGTGAATTCAGTAGTAAGGGAGAAATAATTGTATTTTGCTGGCTAAAAGTTAATGCCACTAAGAATGATGTTAAAGCGCCTGTAAAAGTTATTATTCCCAAATAATCCATTACTTTTTCTTTTACAATTGTTGTAAATTCAGGTAGATATGGGATAAGTAAACTTAATGCTATGATTCCTATTGGAACATTTACGAAGAATATCCATTGCCATCCTAGAGAATCTGTTATAAAACCTCCTAGTGTAGGACCTACTACACTTGATATACCACCTGCAACACCAAATATGCCCATATATTTTCCTCTTTGTCGTGGTGGGAACATTTGAGCAATAATTTTCAATGGAACCGTTCCAACTATACCTGCGCCTAATCCTTGTAATGCTCTAAATATTATGAGTTCCGTCATATTTTGTGAAAAACCACAAAGAACTGAACCGGATATAAAGACTATTAATGCACCGATCAACATTTTTTTGCTACCATAAAAATCAGACAGTTTACCGGAAAGCATGGCAGAAATTATTAAAGTTGTAAGGTAAATCGTAAAAGGCCAAACATAGTATTGCAACCCACCTAAACTTGCAATAATCTTAGGCATAGCAGTACTAGTTATGGTACTATCTAATGAAATAATTAAGAGACTAATCATAAGTCCCGAGAAGATCAATTTAAAATGTTTTAAAACATCATTTTCTACACTCATATCTTTATTCACCTCTAATTTTAGTTCATTACTTAATTTTAGCAGGAATTCCGAATTTTTGATTAGTACAACTAATTGTTAGAAAATATTTAACTACTTTTTTAATAAGTAGTAATTATCTTAACAACAATATAGTGTAGAAGTATATATAAGTTACGGTTAGTAAACATTAACCTAACAACTAAATCGATTTGGTGATGAATAATGGTAGAACTACCTGATAAAATGATAAAATCTTTAACAGAACTAGGATTGCTCGAATCTGAGGCCAAAATATACTCTGCGCTTGTATTTTTACAAAGTGCCGAAGTTAGAGATCTGCTAGAATTTCTAGATGTATCCAAACCTAGCATATATGAAGGTTTAAGGATGCTTGAAAAAAATGATTTAATAATATTAACAAACCCTAGACCAGCCATGTATCAAGCTATAGAACCTAAAATAGCATTAGAAATAATATTAAAAAGATATATGGATGCAAAAAAAGAAGCATTAATCGAATTACAGAACTTTAAAAACCAAGAAATATCTACAAAACCTAATTCTCCCCTATGGTTCATTTTCGGTGCTAAAAGTTTTGAATTTAAAATTAAAGACATGTTGAAAAATGCTAAAGAAAGCGTTTATTGCAGGACATCTATTAAATATCTTGATTACATAGAAAAAATCGCAAAAAAGAATATTCAAATATACCTTGTAGTAATGGCTGATGGGAACAATACCAATGGGAGATTTGAACGTTTATCACGAATGAATAATGTAGATATCAAAATAATTGATAAAAATGAGATGTTAACAAGTATAGAAATGGATAAAAAACTAGAAAAGCTTATGAAACGTTCTATGGAAAATATAGGAGAGTACATGGACTTAGATAATCAGTTTTTGCTGGTGGTTGATGATTCAGAGTTTTTGGCTGTACCTCCGTTAAAAAGTGACTCTTTAACGGCTATATCCTCAACAAACAAAGCTTTAATATTTAATTCAAAAATCGATATAGAAAAAGCATTATATATTGAATAAACTGATCAATAATCATTTTTTTATTTTATATCCAATAATAATGCTCTATTTGTATTATATTTTGTTACGATTAATAACCAGATTGGATCGAAATTTATCATTAACAAAAATCTGTAGAAATGTACCTATGCATAACAAAATTTAAATTATAGTTAAAAACGTAATTTATTANNTAAAACTTTTGGTACTTCACTATAACTAAGATTGTTTTATTTTTAGTATATTTTTTCGGTTGAAAGTGGTTATAAATGATTTGTTAATTATAAGTTCTTCCAATCCATATCGAAAACACTAGCCATGTATGAAGTTAAAGAACGATCAGGGATCCAAATGGCTATCATATTATCAAGATCGGGAATTTCATCTTTGACTAAGGATAACTCAAAAGAATTTCTTTGTCACCAACCATCACACTCTTTATAAAGTAAGGATGACCTATTTTATATCATTTATCGGTCTTAAAAATTAATTATAAGACATTTATCAAATTTACATGTTTATAGAATTTTTTTTGTAAATCCCAACACCCACTAACTTGAAAACCTCATTTTATAGCCCTCTTCAATTTTCTGTTAAGTTTGCCACTAATTCAAACTAATAAAATCAATCGATTATTTATGTATTTTCTCAATTATTTCTTTTAAATTTTCCATTTCAGTTTTCATTTCTCGTATTAAACTTTCAAGTTCAACTATTTCAATCTCACCTAATTTCTCTTCTTCTTTTCTAGTTAAATATGAGGTAATTGAAGCAGTGAAAAAACCAAAGTATGTAATACCAGATATTATAATGATAACCGCTACTATCTTACCTCCAGCTGTTACAGGTGAAATATCTCCATAACCCACTGTAGTCATGCTAATAACTACGAACCATAAAGCATCGTAAAAATTATTGATATGTGGATTAATTCCGACTTCTAAAAGATAGAATATAACTGTTCCTGTAATAAGAATTAAGAAGAGAGTTATGATACCCAAATCTAAGTGTGTTTCACGGAAAAAAGTGTCGATGCGCGTTAATTCATTTTTAAATAGTCCAAAAATTCTTAGTAATCCAAATATCCTGAAATATCTAATAATTGAAGATGCTTGTGATACAGTGGGTGCTATGATGATTAATGGTATCATTCCAAGAATATCTAGCATATTGTTTCTTAGAAATTTTTTTTTATTATCATCTTTTCGAAATCTATGGATAAAATCAGCGAATAAAATTAAACAAATAAATAAATCAAAATAAACGATAAATGAATAAACTGAGGAACTCACTCTTAAAAACAATACCAAAGTAATAAGAATTATGTCAATTAACACTAAAAAAGATAAAATATAATTGAAAAATTTTTCATTTTTTTCCATATCAGTAGTAATATTATCCAAAGAGACCATTAAGAGACAAATTATAATTCCCACAGTAATCTCTTTGGAATTTTTTACACCATCATTTTTTTACACCCAATATATTGTTTCACCATATTTTTCCATTAATTTGAAATTTTTACTAAATTAGAGATAATTACTTCATCTTCTGAATTTCTAGTACCCTTAATCCTGTTTCTTATGCAGATATAAACCTATCAATAAACTTTTTTAGGTTTATGAAAGTCTCTTAAAATTTTTTTTAACTATTTTTCTTTTGAATCCATTACTTGTGGGTTTAAGTCAGCTTTTGAAGCTTTTTTGAGTGGTTCATCGTTGTGTATATATTTTTCTCCTCGTAGTGCTGATAGTATGGCTGCTATTGCGGATATTATTGCTGCAATGTAAAATGATATCTTTAATGATGGTATAAACGCGTTTTCAAAGGTTGATGCGAACCACGTGGTGCTGGTTAGGGTGTTTAATGTTGAATGAGGTATAAGTGCTACAAGAGGTGTTGGTAAAGTGGATAATATTCCAGCTACCGGATTGTAACCTAATAAAGCTGAGAATAAAGCTCCGGTTGGTGGAATATTACTAATTATGGGTGCTAATTGTACAGCACCTATACTGGCTAGGGAGGAGGTCATAGCTTCCGGGAATCTTTGAGTTAATCCTATTACAACTATGGTGAAGAATATAGCTATACTAGCGGGCGTAGCAGTGTTGAACATGGTAAACATCATACCGGAGGCAACACCTCTATCTTCTGCTGATACTGAATTCATTATGGAGGCATTGTTAGGAGAGCCGAACATTCCATTTCCAATTCCCATCACCAGTAAAATCAAACCAAGTTCGGGGTAACTGAAGTTGGAGGGTAGTGCTATTAGTAATAGGAAGGATAATGTAACAAGAGCCATTCCTGTGGTGGCTATCCATCTAGGTCCATATTTATCGGATAATATACCCGAAATCGGAGCCATAACGATCATTCCAATTATTAAAGGCATCAAATAAACACCTGCCCAAAATGGAGTGGATGCGTAACTGTAACCATGTAATGGTAGCCAGATGCCCTGTAATAGTATTATGATCAGGATCATCGCACCACCTCGAGCTAATCCACTTAGTAAAGTTGCTAGTATCCCAAAAGTAAAACTTTTAATTTTAAACAAATTTAAGTTGAACATAGGTGATTCCACTCGAGTTTCAATAATTGGGAATAAGATTAGTGAAATTAATCCTAGGCTCATAGAGGCTATTACCCAAGGGTTGTTCCATCCCATGGGATTGTTACCGTATGGTATTAATCCATAGGTTACACCTATTAGTAGGAGTGTAATGCCTGAAACGAATGTTAGATTTCCCCATATATCTAGTTTAGTTTTTATAGCTTTAATAGATAGTTCTTTTAGTTTATAATAGGATAGTATGGTTCCGATGAGTCCGAATGGTACACTGACAAGGAATATATATCTCCAATTAAATATTGCTAGTATACCTCCCAGTACTAATCCTAGGATATTTCCGGACATTCCTGCAACCGTATTTATACCTAAAGCTTTTCCTCTTTCATCGGATGGGAATGCATCTGTAAGTATCGCGGCACTATTCGCCATGAAAAGTGCACCACCTACAGCTTGGATCATCCTGAAAATTATAATTTCGAATGCACCAGCATCACCAGTAGAGGGTGTAAAATAAAGTAGAATAGATCCTACTGTAAATATTAGAAACCCTAACTGGAACATTTTTACTCGTCCATACATATCCGATAGACGACCAAAACTTAACAGTAAAATAGCAACAACCAACATATAACCCATTAATATCCATAAGAGATATGGGAAGGAATTCAATGGATCAATATGGATACCGTTAAAGATGGATGGAATGGCGATTAAAATGATCATCATATTTATACTTCCAATTAAAGTGGCTATGAAAACGGTTGTCATAGCTGTCCATTTATATTCCAAATCCATCACCATCATTGATTTTAAAATGTTTTAAAAGCATCATTTTTTATTTTACACCCCTTTATACTATTCATTTTTTTGAAAATTTTAAAAAGATTTTTTTATTTTTTCGAGTCTTTCCATGAAATTTTCTAGGCGTTTCTCGTGAATGATTAATTTTTCTTTCTTAATATCCTCCAGAAAAGAAAGATAACTATCAATTTCGTTTAATGCAGTTTCTATTGCGATTGCACTGCGATCTATAGGTTCAGTTAATGAGTGTTGCACAATAGATCCTAATATTCTCTTATTAGTCTCGTACCCTACTTCTGTTAACTCGTATTTCCCGTCATTTCTTTTAATTAATAAGCCTTCAGCGACTAATTTTTTAAGCATAGGGTAAACCGAACCGGATGACGGTTTAAATGACATTAATGATCCATTTCCAACCTTACGCACTCGATGTGGGTAATGGCTCTCTAAAACTTCATACACTTGTTTCCGATGCCATTGAATAGCATCGATTATTTCTGAACCAGTTTTTGGGCCTTTGCCCAGGACGTGTAATGTCATGAACCGTAAACCTCCCANNAAATTAATATTTAAACTTATCTATATCGATTAATAGACAATTTTAAAAAAAAAATAAATTGAAGTTAATAAGTTAATCACTTCCAAAATGACTATTCAATATTTAGGAATAATCTTTTAAAAAAAAATAAAAAATGATTTTTTTATTGAATCAAAAACTTTTTTTATTCAAACTAATTTTTTTCTCTTATGAAATGAATTTTTGTTCCATTTAGAATGTTTTATCACAGTCTTTTGGGAATTCTTCTTTTCTTGTTTTGGCTTTGCTTCAGGATCAAATCTTTCAGTTAAATATTTTTGAGTGGTCTTCGAATAGGTTGTGTCATTTACGATGAGTGATTCACCTTAACCAACTCTTAGAGGTATAAATGGGTATTCAAATGAATTATAATCAGATCCATATTCCATAAAAGTTGCATATGACAAATAAACGGAAGATAAATAAGTTACTGGTTTTAGAACATTTAATACCGTTAATATTGGATTTAATCCATATTTATTTTACAATTCCACATAGAGATACGTAAATAAGTAGAATTTATATAATAGTACGTTAATAGTATATAATTAGAAAATCAGTGCATACTATAACTAAACCAGTAATTAACTGTAAACGACTAAAAGAACAATGAAAACATTTCTAAAATAATGTTAAAAATATACAATTGTAGAATCCAAAAATTGTAAAAAACAAATATCTGTATTATAAATGCAAGTGATCCGGAAAATAATAAATTCAGTAATATGTACTGAAAGGAGGGAAATATGTATAAATTCGCCGAAATGGATGACAAAATAACAGTATTTGATCAAATGAATGGAAAAGGTGGCCCTGTAATTTTAATAAATAAATTTAATGTAGATCCCGAGGAAACAGAACAACTACTAAAAAACTGGACAAAACACGCGGCTTTTTTTAAACAACAACCGGGTTACATCTCCACACAGTTCCACCGGGGTACGGGCGGTAGCACCGTATTCATAAACTATGAAGTATGGGAGTCAACACAAGACTACAAAAATGCAGTTAACCAAAGAGAAGCTCTGTCTATTTTGGAAAACTACCCACCAAGTACTGTAATATCTCCGCATCTCTTCACAAAGGTTGCAGTACATGGGATATGTGTTAAATAATAAAAGAACAAATAGTCAACAAATCTTTAAACCAAGTTATATAAAATGGGCTATAAAGTTAATAGGTGTTGAAGTCGATCACGCGAAAAATTATTAAAACCTTAAATTTTAGGTTATTCGAGATTTAAGACCTTTAACGTTAAATATGAGGTAAGAGTAGATATTTTAGTATGACTAGTAGAATTTTACCTACTATCAGTTCATGTATTGGTTCCATACAACTTAATCTTTTCAATTTTGGTGTGGAAAAACCCATTTTTGAAAAAGTTTTGACTGAAAGATTTTTAAGCTCTGAAATACCGCGAAATGTGAATCAGCAGTTAATTTTATTTGCACTGGTAATCATTTAGAATATTTAAATCCCACATGTCCAGATATGTTTAACAAAAATATATAAATATATTCTATCCCCGCTTGGTAATTATCTTGTCTCTCTGGATGATTGCTTTGCTTATGGAGAATATAACAGCAACAACAACAAAGAGGATTACGAAAATTCCAAGCAGATTAATGATATTTAGTGAGATTATACTCGTCTCTAGAAATATATATAAACCTATAAAAGGCAAAAATAGGAGTAATCCAAGCTGAGTCGTAGTTCTCACGTCACTGACTCTTGAGGATATAATAACATTAAGTTGAATGCTTAAAATACTAACCAGGGGAACAGCTAACAATAAAATAATCGCCATGTTCCAATTAGGGAAAAAAAGATAGCCAATTGTATTATAAGTGACTGCATCCGAAAGCACCATGAAAATCACTGCACTAAAATATATTATAGCAACACAAGGCAGGAATGAAGTAATGATCTTTCCAAGCAAAAGCTCAGTATCTGTTATTGGTGTAGCAAGAAGTGGTTCGAGGCTTTTCTCTATCTTCTCACCTAAAATACTATAAGAAGCAAGAGTACTAGGTAGGATAAAAGCGAACATAATATAGAAAAATGAAAACGAATTCAATAACACTGTGATATCATTTGATGAAGATCCCGTTATTAAAATAGGTAAACCAATTACCTTTATTAAATTACCAATTCCCTCTATTACATTACCAATTCTCCCTATTAAAATAGGTAAACCAATCGAGAATAAGAGTGGGAGAACTATTAATGGATATATAGTATTTTTTTTCTCGCGGAATGTGCTGAAGTCCTTGGTTGCGATAACCCATGATTTCCAGAGTTTCACTTTTTTCCCCTCACAAATTTCAGGTATACATCTTCTAAAGTAGAGTTAATTTGAGTCATGTATTGAACTTTGCCACCAGCACTAACTATTGCATCCACAATAATAGGATTCTCGTTTTCAGGATTAACCACATCAATAATTAGTTTGTTATTATCTATTGTCAAATTCCTTAACGATAAATTTCCTAATGCTTTCAGGATTTTATCATTTACTTCCTTTAACTGAATTGCAGTCTTTTTTTCCAAAATTGAATCCTCTAGCTCTTCAGGAGAGCCTATTACCATCAATTTAGTGTTAAATATTCCAATTTTATCACATATTCTCTGAGCTTCATCAAGGTTATGTGTATTTAAAAAAATAGTCTTCTTCTCCTTTTTCAAATCAATTATGAAATCTCTTACTGTTTTCGATGATTCAGGGTCAAGATTTGCCGTAGGCTCGTCTAAGAATAATATTTCAGGTTCATGAATAAGAGAGCGTGCTATTGCAAGTTTTTGTTTCATTCCTTTAGAGAATGTTCCAGCCAATACATCTCTTTTATCCCAAAGTCCTAACAATTTTAGAAAATACTCAATATTTTCCTTCCTTTGAGTTTTTGAACATTCATATAATTTTCCATAAAAATCTAGGTTCTTATAAGCTGTTAAATCATCATAAAGACCATTATTTTCAGGAAGCAAGCCGATAATCTTCCTAATCTTCAAAGAATCTGTTTCGTCACTAACATCATAACCTGCTATTCGGGCTTTTCCACTAGTTTTTGATATTAGACAGCTAAGCATTCTCATAGTTGTAGTTTTTCCTGCACCATTCGGTCCTAGGAAACCAAAAACCTCTCCTTCCCCAATATGGAATGTTAGTTTATCTACTGCAGTTATATCGCCGAATTTCCTTGTGAGATTTTCTACATCAATCAAAACACATCAACTCATTCTTTTATTTTATTTTTTTATTCAGATTTCTCCCGGAGCATGAAGGCTTATAAATTAATTCAATAGACTATATCCATTATTCCTAGTTTCACTGATGGGTATTTAATTAAACCTCTAATTTGGGGGGCATGTTTTATGGGGAGATAGCAGGCAGGGGGCGAGTGAGGGGATAATAATTAGATTTTGTTATCAGTTCTTTTGTAGGGTGGTATGAATTGTGATATTATTATTCCAACGAATAACATAATTGCTATTGCATAGAATGCGTTAGTTATGCCACCAATTAATTTCAAGACGGATAAAGCATTATAAGTGCCCATCAGTAATATCAGTCCTAATATGGCTGTTCCCATGGATGTGGATAGATTATTAAGAGTATTCATTGCTGCTGATGCATCTGGTTGTTTATCTCGACTAATGTTAGTGAAAAGAAGGTAGGATGAGGAAGGGAAGATAATTCCCACTCCAAATCCAATTGAAGCCATTCCTAATACCAACTGTAATATAGTAGTATGTGTACTGAAAGTACTGATTAAGTAAATAGATCCTATTAAAGCTAATAAGAATCCAAAGGATATGATATAGCGTGGTTGAAATCTTTTTGAAAAGAAACCTGTGGCATAAGCCATTATAAACCTTGGTGCAGCCAATGCTGCAAATAATAAGCCCGTGGTTAAGGCACTGAACCCTAATACTGTTTGCACAAATACAGGTACAATAAAAATAATACCACCACTTATTAAACTAATTAAAATTCTAGTCATATTGCCTAAGTCGAATCTATAATCTTGGAAGATTCTAACATCAATTAAAGGATGTTCATCATTCTTTATCCTATTTCTCTGGTTAAGATAGAATACTATAAGGAGAATAATTCCGGCTATGATAAAATAAGGTGATAAATATTGGGTTGTAGGGTTGTTAAGAAGTATAAATCCATAAACGAATAATAGTATTCCTATTGCTGAGTTTAAAGCGCCGACAATATTTATATCCCTCCAGGTCAATGTTTTAGGGAATGATACTATTGATCTCGAGAATAACAGTATAATTAAGATTATAATGAATTCTAATCCAAATGCATAACGCCAGGTGAAGTAAGTAGTTAAAAAACCGCCTACAAAAGGCCCTAATACTGCAGCACCGGCTGACATAGAGCTGAGTAAGCCTAAAGCGTAAGCTCTTCTCTCGCCTGAGTAACTACCTACCACTATGGATGATGCACTTACCATCATTAAGGCAGCGCCGATACCCTCTAATATAGACCAACCCAGAAGCAGCATCGTACTATTAATACTTAATGCAGCAATAAGAGTCCCACTACCAAAGATAACAGCACCTATAAGAAATGTTCTCTTACGGCCGAAAACTTTCTGCAACTCACCGCAGAGGAGAGTTAAACTCGCTAAAACCAAGGTATAAACAATAATTATATTTTGTATAGAGACAAAATTAGTATGCAAATCATGAACTAAATTTGTAATCGCCACATTCAAAAAACTGATGTCGATTGATAAAATAAAAACACCTAAAGAAACGAGTATTAAGGTCCACCAACCCACATTTGACTCAGTATCTACCTTTTCATTCATCTTTTGACCCCATAATTTTTATAGTAACTTTTTTAATTGTTTCTATACTTTTATAAAGTTCTTCAAATTCTTCAGTTGTTAATGAAGATAATTTTTGGTTCCAATGTTTTTTAAAAACCTCTAAATATTTTTCCCTCATTTTCCGCCCCTCAGCTGTGAGGACAACTCTGTTTATTCTACGATCTTTTTCATCAGTAACACGCATTACCATTCCTTTTTTAACCAGCACTTCTATGATAGAAGTTATTTGTGATCTTGATAATTTCATCTGCTCAGCTATTACATACATAGGCTGATTTTCATAATATCCAATGTCAATTAAACCTTTTAATTCAAACGGAAATCCTGCTTTGAAATCTTTATCTAAAGTTCTCATTTCACCCCAAAAACGATGATAGTAACTTATAAAATCATCAATCATTTTATTCGTATTACCTTCTTCCATAACTAATCACAACTCCATAAGTATAATTCAGAATGATTCGGTTTTAAAATAATTCGGTTTGTAAATGATATTAATAGCGAACTATTATTTAAAACTGTTGATCACTATGCGAAGAGCATCTACTCCTAAAAAACGAAATAAAACCCAATAAAAAAGTTTAACCCTCATAATTAAGTTTAATTCAGCATTCAGCGCCACAAAAATCTTGATCAACCCTAAAAAATCTATTGATTACTCTTATATTATGTTTCGGCTATCGATGAGAAATATATGGAAAATGGGCGGAAGGTGGCAAAAAATTGATAGAAGAGTCATATGGACGTAAAGAATTAACTCAAATAATAATCAATTTCCGCAAACATAGAGAAACTAGGATATATATCAAATCTTATTAGATTATAGAATTCTGCTGGTAGACTCAAGTATTGTAAAGTATACACTCATTTTTTTCATTGAATCACAATTACATTCAATATTATAAACCATAACTATATGGAAATAACATTGAAATACCTTTAAGAATTCTCTTGGGATGGGTTGATGAACAAAAGTTCCAGAAAAAAGTTGTTAAATATTAAATTAAGCATTATTTTCATATTGTCATTGATCTGTTATAATACTCGTATTTGTTTTCAGAATCACTAGATAAAACGAAAGATATCTCTAAAAGAATTAATTAAAAGTCTTTATGATTATTTTCACTAAGTTTTAATAAATATAGATTAGCTAATTTTATCAAACTTGAATTTTATTTAAAACTGCTTCTTAAACATATTGTAATTAGTCAAGCTATTTTAATTCAAAAATATATATGTAAGGTTAAACTATCTCTAAAAGTGAGAAAAAAGGTGCTAAGTTATCCTCTACAAAGATTTATTAATATTTAGGTTAATAATAAGAAATATGAATAATTTCCACATTTATATGCTCATAAATTAGTTCTAGATTTTAAACATTCAAAATGTTTTCTTGTGAAGATGTATTTAGTCATATTAATTAGTTAAATATATATAAAAAAATAAACTCATTTTAAACTAGAGAATTTGTGATAACTTCAACTGTACAGGAATATAACCATAATTAATCTTCTATTTTTCCCAAATTTTACATTTTGGACAATAACAACTACAATTTTATTTTCAACACTTTTATATTATCTATAAGTATTCATGGAACCATTGAAGCCACATTTGGGACATTTATTTTGTTCACCCAAGTTTATTCACTAATTAATTAGACTTTTAGATGTATTACTTTAAGACTTGTATACTATTATTAAAATCTTAAAGAATATACTAGTTGAACTTCAGTTATAGGGTACCAAAAATTGTTAAATAATTCTCATTACATAATAATAAAGTGGAGATAATTTAGGGATAATGTGGGGTGAAAATTCATGACAAACATCAACAAATCTGTAGAATTAAACAGGGATTAAACCTACATTTTTTTTATGAGTCGTTTATGAACAGATTTCAATATATTTTTTATGAATCAATTTGGACTAATATTTCAACTAATTAATTAAATATATGCCATTATTAAATGATAGTTCGAAAAAATATAAGGTATATTGGAATATTAGTTTATTTAAGTTAAAAATAGAGTTTTAATCTCCAAAAATTAAGTTTAGAAAATATTAAAATAACTTAGATTAAATGTACCTAACATATGCAGTTAAATAATGCTACGAATATACTATAGATAAATTAATTCTAGAAGCTTTGACATTTATAATTTGCACGTAGCAATATGAAAAAATTTAAATGTTTTCAATTTTAAAAATGAATATATTAGTACAAGGTAAACAAGAACAGGTGAAAATATGATAGATTACACAAATTTGTTTTATGCAATAGTAGGATTTATTCTGATAATAATGGGATTTGGTACATTAGTTGGATGGTTCATGGGCGAGGTCGAAACAAAATAAATATTACTTTTATTTAGTGTATCCAAATCTTAAAAATATTTTATTAAATTCTAATTTTTCATTATTTTATTTAAACCATTTTTTTTATGATATCATATAATAATTCTTGATAAGAGAGAATTTCTATAAACCTCTAANNAAATGAGGTTAATAGAAATTCTCAAGGATTATTTTTTATAAAAAAAAAATTTATAAAAGTTATACTTCTTTAACAGGCTGATTTTTATTTTTTTTTCCAAGTCCAAGTCCATGTGTAATGGCAAAGGAGACCAATGCCGCTAGGAATACGGGTAGTGCATCTATAAATGGTACGCCGATAATTACTATACCAATGGCTGCCAGAGCAAGTGGAATTGGTACAATAGCTGCTGGTACAGCTACTATCATGCATCCCAATGCCAGTCCAACTGGAATTTGTGGGAATATTAGATGAACTGCAGAACCAAGGGTTGTACCAATGAATAATAGTGGGAAAATAGGGCCTCCAATGAATCCAAAGTTCAAAGCTCCGCTCAATGCAACCATTTTAGCCAAAGCAAATACAATAAGGAGCACCACTCCGATTTCAGCGGCTTGTTGTGTAACAATTGGCATCTGAGTTGTGCCTAAGCCGATTGTTACAGGGAAAATAACAGCCAGCAGCCCCAAAAGCAATCCTCCTAAAGTACCACGTACAATGGGTGTAGCATTAAGAGGTGCAACAATACGACTAAAAGTCTTAGTTAAGATCATGAAGAACAATGCCACGGGCACAGCAAGGATACCTAATAATATTCCAACTCCCAACTCCCATATTCTCAGATCATATGCAGGTGGGGATAAAAGACCGAGTAAATTGGATAAAGACATTCCATTAAGCGCATAAAAAAGAGCAAATCCAATTGTAGCCGCAAGTCCTGCGATCAAAAGAATACCATAGTATGAATCTGATTGTTTATGATCAGATTCTAATAACATTAGAAGCACCACCACTGGTGATGAAAATAGGCCTGCATATGCACCTGATATGCCGCTTATAACATTTATTTTTGTTTTTTCTTTGTTCATTTTACGGCGCTTCGAGATCCAACTTCCTAAACCACCAGCCAACATTCCTGTAGGTACTTCAGGACCTAGACTGAACCCTGTAATTAAAGATATTAAGGATACTAATAGGGATGATGGCACTGATTTTGAATCAATATTCCCATCTTTTACAGCATTAAATACGTCCATCTGTTTGGCGGAAGACAATCGATGGATTACACCTACCAAAAACCCTGCGACAGTCATTAAAACAACTAACCACCAGGGTCCTGAGAATAGTGTCCAGTTAGTAAGACTTGGTAAAAATATTCTTTGGCCCCAATCCATTAAAAAGATGAAAATAAATGCACCTATTGCACTTAATAAACCCAACAATACTCCCCAAGCCAAACGATTCCAATACTCTTTTGATCTAAGATTTAAATCTTCAGACATATTATATTCTCCTCTTTCCTGAAATTCAATTGATGCTTATTATGAGATTAGTATGTACTGTTTTAATCTATCTAATTATATTCTGGAAAATATTCGATAAATATTTAATTTATAACTTGAAACTGATTATATAATAAATTTATGTAGAATAATGGGTTATTAAGGTTACAGCGATGATATCATAACCTAAACCTTATTAAAAGGTCAAATCATGTTTTAAGGTACTAAAATATTAAATTTAAAAAAAATTATATGCTTAAAAGTATAATAGTAATACAAACAAAACTTTGGAGGTTTTTTATCACATGCCAGATTTAGGACCATTAGGAAGGGGAGGAGCTAGAAGAAGAACAAGAAAAAGGATGTCAGCTACGAATGATATGGGTAATGAAGCTGCTCCATCTGAAGAAG
Organism: Methanobacterium sp.; assembly: GCA_003151535.1. GTDB lineage: Archaea > Methanobacteriota > Methanobacteria > Methanobacteriales > Methanobacteriaceae > Methanobacterium_B. Next base: position 9,078 of record PLXT01000144.1, on the reverse strand, counting down.
TAACTTCTAGCAGTCCAGATAAATTAGAAAAATTAGCTAAACTCCTAAAAGATAAGGGAGTAATCTCAGAAGAAGAGTTTAACTTAATATTTAAATAAATTTTATTATAAGTTGAATTCACAATTTTTTCCTTTGTATGACCTAGAAGATGTTTTCCAATAGTATATTATGTCTATAATTGGAAGTGAAAATAAATTATTAAAATTTATTTTCTAATTATTTGAAATATTAGTACTACTACATTATATTGTCCAATAGGAAAAAAAAATAAATCTAAATAGAATATAGTATATCGATTATTCAATTTATGTGTTTCAAAAAAATTAAGTAGAATATTACACATAAATAATATTCAGTTTGCTGATAATCTCAAAGGGTGATAATATGAGGATAAAAGAAGAAGTTATTGGAAAAGAAGTTATAGATACTTCTGGACTTGTTATTGGTAAAGTGAAAGATGTGGAAGTGAATTTTGAAACCCAATTAATGGAAAATTTTATAATTGGTAAAGGTGGAAGTTTTGGAGGATTTGGAATGTCTAAAAATGAAATTGTAGTTCCTTACGACTCAATAAATGTAATTGGAGATAAAGTACTTCTTAAGGGTGAAATGTACGAACCTGTATAACTATAAAAAATGGTATTAATTACCATTCCATTTATTTCCGCTAAAATAAACCACAAAATCGGTAATTTAAATATTTTCATAAAAACAAAAGGTATAGTAATATGGTAACAATTCCACATATCACACAGAATATGTTCTATATAATATTAGCGGCAATAGCAGTTGTTGGGCTAATAGTGCTTATTATACAATTTAGACGTGTCAGAAATTCAACCAAAAAACTTAATGTCCTATCAAAAGAGGCAGAACTTAAAAAATTACAGCTGGTTGAAAGGGATAGGGAATCCTATCGACTTATGAATGGGAAAGGCTTACCAAAGAATCAAAATGGGAATATAAATCTAACAAAAATAAATAGATCAAATCTCATGAGTAAGATAGGACATTTCAATAGTGAAATAAATTATAGGGTAGACCATCTGGAATCAACAACAGAATATCATAAAATCCAAAACCGCATTATAGCTCTAGATAAAAAGAAAGAGGAATTTGAAAAGAAAAGTAAAAAGGTCTGATATAGAGATTTTTTTTTATAAATTCTTTCAGATTAACTTGCTTTATAATGTTAAAAGTGGTGTTCTGTATATAAGAACAATACACAATGAAATAAAATTTTTCATTATCTGCATTTCGAAGTGGTTGGATTTAGTTTAAAAACACTTGCAACTATTTTCTATGAATGTAGAGGTTAAAGAAAAAATATATTTAGGATTGGTGAGAAAATGCCGGGAATGGGAGAAAAAGCAACTGGAATGGGTGATAGGGTACGTTCAACAGTTTCTGGTGCAAGTGAAAAAATATCTGGAGCTGGTGTCAGTGAAAGAGTATCAGGAGTAAGTGAAAAACTAAAGGGATCAGTAAATGTTTCAACGAATACTGATACGCTTTCGAATAAGATTGACTTATTTTTAGATGAAAAAAGTGATCAACTAATAAAGGATTGGGAACTTG
>PLXT01000067.1 GCA_003151535.1 Methanobacterium sp. | reverse complement strand
TAACAGCTCTTCAGCATGCTTACTCCTGTGATCATTTACATTATGTGGTGCTTCAACAGCCATTACAGTTGTTGTACTTGTAAGTGGTTCGAATCCTCTTTCAATGTGCAGAGATTCCCAAGGGCTTTCAGATTCTGATTCTGCAAACGTATAACTGTATTTTGCAGGTGAGCCCATTGTAGCATGATCTCCCACTCCAGGAACTGCACCTGCAATATTTATAAGACATAACCGTAGTGCACGCCCTATAGTGGCGTTTGCAATGTTACCCGGACCAAGACAACCAGTACTACTTGATGCACTAATCTCTCTAGAAATTGGTCCATTGAGGATCATGCAGATCCCCACTGGATGTGTGGTAGCGTTAACACTTGTTAGATTGAATTTCTCTTTTGAAATAGCTTTTATGCTGTGCTGTATTATTGGCATAAATTGTGGCAAGCACCCTGCCATTACAGAATTCACAGCAATTTTTTTTATTGCCGCTTTTCCCTGTCGAGGTGGTAAAACCGTAAGAACGTCATTAGGGGCTCTATCAGTATAATCTAAAAACTTCATTACCCTGGTTTTTGTTGGAGGAATTATGGGAAGCCCATCTGTCATTCTACGGGTGTAAAAATCATTGCTAGTTTTTTCAGGATCAGGATCTATAAAAAATTCAATATCATTAGTTTGTACCTCACAGAGCCTAGAACTGGGTTTTTTAGTGTCTAACAAATCCTCTATTAGGCAGCCACAATTTTCAGTTGTTTTGATTAATTTGGATTTATTTGCCATGTTTTCGCTTTTAAGGTATTTTTAGAATGTATCGGAGTGAAGGAAGAATTTCAAGGGTTTTTTTACCAATTTCTTTCGTTGAAAGTCCAGCTATAGGATGCTCAAGACTTACTATGTTAAGATCTTTAGCTCCATGAGATTTAGCAAGTTCATGTGCAAAAGATGAAAACCTGTCTGAGCATATTGAAATGGTTGGTGTTCCCATTTTTTCAAGACGTATAGCATCGAGTATAACCCAACTGGAGCATGAACCACAGTCACCAAGAGCAAGAACAACAATTTCAGATTTCGCTGCTATTTCGAGCTGTTTAATTGTTGTAGGGGCTCCTGCAGGTTTTTGAACCCAAATGAATTTTCTATTGCCTAAATTTTCTTCAACATATCCTAATATTACATCCGCTCCGGGTTTGGTGTTATTCAACAAGGTAACATACTCAAAATCACATGGGATCTGATTTAAATCTAGATTAACTTTATTAATTTCAGCCACTGGATTCATTAAATCTTTTTCAATCACTTTAACATTCATGGATATGATCCTTTAAATTTATTAAAATATGAAAAGGAAGAGTTACTCTTCCATCCTGAACCTTTTAATAACTAGATCTTTATCTAGGGAAAGTACAAAAGAAGCAGCCCTTGGGCCCTGTTTTTTACCTGTAATAACCTTGTAAATAGCCATGAAAGCCTTTTGAGGTTTCATATCTAGTTCATGAATAATGATGTACATTGCATCGTGCAGTTCTTGAGGGTTATAATTTCCATTTTCAAGTAGATCTGCAACTTTTAAAAGGAATTCTTTTTGCAGATCATTAATTTCAACTCTAGGAAGTTTTTTCTGAACCTGGAACTTCACAAATTCTGGTGCATAAAGGTCGAGCCAGTTTTTTACGTAGGTTAATCTTCTATTTAATCTATCAATATCTTTCATATCAAGATCACTGAAACTTGTATCTTCCATACTTTTTGGTAGTTGTGAATCCTTTTTAAGAATGGCGTAAACTTTTTCGGGATCATAACCTGCAATTTGATATGCAACTGTCATGAATCTGTAAGATGGCTGAAATGGTATGGATTCTGGAATTTCTATCTGAGATGCTTCATATATTTTCTTGAGCTTTTCTTCTTCTTTATCTGTAGATGCTTCTTCAGCCCCATAATATATACGTTCAACACGGTCATATTGTTCTATGAAGTTTAAGAATGGCATTGATGGGTTAAAATCTTGATGTTTTAGTGGTTTGCTTCGGAATATAAAATAGTTCAGTGTTTCAGGTTCGGCTATTTCCAGCCACTGTCCTGGTGTGAAGAACACTCCATGAGATTTGGACATGGCCTCCCCTTTAAGGGTAATCCACTCATATGGAATAGGGTAAGGTGCTTCATAATCGTAAATCTCCTTTGAAATTATTTTGCTCACGTCGTAGGATCCTCCGCTTGCTGCATGATCCTTACCAAATGGTTCGCATGTGATTCCAAATATTTTCCATCTTGCGGCCCATTCAACGCGCCATGTTAATTTTCCATTTCCTGATTTTATGTCCATCTGGCCTTTATGTCCACATTTACAGCTATAATTAATAATATCTCCTTCAAAACCATGGGCATAGGTTGTGTTTACTCGACCACATTCATCACAAATGGGATTATAAGGAAGCCAATTATCTTTTAAAGGGTGTTCTCTGAATTTATTGAATATTTTTATAATTTCTGGTGCTTTTTCAAGGGCAATTCTTATATACTTATCATAAATCCCTTTCTTGTACATCTCAGCGCCAGAAAAAACTTCTAGTTCAATACCAAATTTTTCTAGAATACCTAGGAGTGGTTTTTCAAAATGTTCAACAAAGTTTGAGCAGCAATCCTCGGGACATGGTATTTTTGAGTAGGGTATTCCCAAATATTTCTCGTAGGACTTTGGAAGGGGGTAAGGTACTTTTCGCAGCGGGTCGTGGTCGTCTGCTATCCAAATGGTTTTGGATTTGGTGCCCTGTTTTTTTAGAGCCTTAGTCACAGCATTGGCTATGAATATGTCGCATGAATTTCCAATATGTATAGATCCTGATATGGATGTTCCACTGGCAACAACGTGCTCTGGGACATCTTTTCCATTTAAATCGTCTGCGATCCTTTCGATCCAGTGTTTCAATAATATCACCTTTGATTAGTAATAGATTTTAAGATAATTTTTAAGAGTATTAAGAATTAATTATAGTTATTTCAATCTAAAGAAATGAACTAGATTTAATATAAGAAATATTTGTTTCAAGTCTATTTAAGATATCATCATTTCATTAAAAGTAATTAATATAATTAAAATAAAAAAATATATTGATCCAATAAAGTGGATTATTGTAAAATAATTTTTTTTGAAGATATTNNATATTTTAAAAAAAAATGTGGATTAGTCGAATACATCTTGACTTGCATCGTCTAACCATTCATTTACCAGTTTTACTGCACAGTAACTTCCGCACATGGTGCATGTATCTGGATCTTCTGGTGGTTTTGCATCCCTTATTGCACGGGCGTCTGCAGGACAAATTGCAGCTGCGTATTGACCTTCCCAATCGAGTTTTTTACGTGCGTTTGCCATTACAAGATCCAATTCACCGTTGTGTATCCCCTTTGCCATGTCGCCAACGTAAGCCCCGATTCTGCTTGCTATTAATCCTTCTTTCACATCTTCTGGTCCTGGAAGTGCAAGGTGCTCTGCAGGTGTAACGTAGCATATGAAGTCTGCTCCTGCCGCAGCTGATTGTGATGCTCCTATTGATGAAACTATATGATCGTATGCAGGGGCTATGTCTGTTACAATTGGTCCAAGCATGTAAAATGGTGCGTTTTTACATAGTTTTTTCTGTATCATAACGTTGGTTGCTATTTCTTTAAGTGGAATATGTCCAGGCCCTTCAACAATAGTCTGAACTCCTCTTTCCCTTGCTCTGTCAACCAGTTCTCCAAGGATGATCAGTTCTTGCACCTGTGCTCTGTCAGTAGAATCTGCTATTGCACCNNGTTTCTTTGTTTACAGAGCAGTGTATGGCCATGAAATCTATACCATCTTTAGCCTGTTTCTCTATGGATTTAAAGACAGCATCTTCTTCCATGTATATTGCTGCTCCATGTTCGCGTATACATTCAATTGAAGCTTGGTAAAGAGGTACGCTTCCTACAGGTAAGTCAGTTATACTGAGTATTTTTCTCCTAATTGCATCTAGATCTCCGCCTACACTTAGTTCCATTAAAGTGTCAGCTTTGTTCTCCATTGCTATCTTGGCTTTTAGCACTTCCATGTCAAGATCATTTATATCAGTGGAAGTTCCAATTGTTGCGTTAACTTTAGTTCTGAGACCTGCTCCAATACCCACTGGTTTAACATCTCTTCCAATGTTATTTGGGATAGCTATAGTTCCCTGTGCAACTGATTTTCTAATAAATTCTTCGTCTACATTTTCGATTTTTGCAACCGCTTTCATCTGTTCTGTTATTATGCCCTTTTTTGCATCGTCCATTTGTGTCATAGAATCACCATTCATTTTTAATAAATACTGCCCAGAAGTAATTCCTCTTGTTCAGTTCAGAATATTCAAATCATTCTAAAGCTTATTAAGTAAGCTTCACATCAAAAATCTATGATTTTACTTTTATGCTCAACATAAAAATAGGTGTTGTTAAAGNNCATTCTCTCCCTAACCATACTCCCATTTGGTACATTGGTTTGACATCCTTCGGCTTCAACTATAAATGAAGCGACTGATGATGCAAATTTTCCACAGGTTTCCAGGTCTTCTCCATTTAAATATGCATTTAAAAACCCTGCACGATAAGAATCACCTGCGCCAGTAGGGTCGACTGTATCTGTTATAATAGCCTCTATCCTAATTTCATTATCTGTACAAATTGAACTTCCTTCTTCTCCATGGGTTGTAACAACTATGTCAGGCCCAAAAGCTCTTAAATCATCTATACTCATATTTAAGCTTTCTTGGATTCGTTTTATTTCGTGATGATTTCCAAAGAGTATATCACAGATCTTTATAACGGATTCAAGTTCACTTTTAGAGTACATGTGCAAGTCTTGGCCAGGGTCAAAGGATATTAATTTTCCTTCATCGTGGGCAACTTCTCCAGATCTCCTGTTGAAACCAGGGTCTCCTGTTGCTAAATGTACAGCACTAACTTTTTCAATGGCTTTATACGGTGGTTCTGAATTTTTAAATTCAGAGGCCGCTCCCCAGTAGAAATAACTGATCTGGTCATTTTTTAAATCTGTTAGAACGAATGCTGTGGGAGTTTTTTCATTGTTAATAACTATCATATTTTCAGTGTTTATACCTAGATCCTTCAGATTGCTCTGATATTCAGATCCTATGAAGTCTTTACCCACAGCCGATACAAGTGATGATTTAAGACCTAAATTTGATGCGACCACTGCGACATTTGCTGCAGCTCCTCCATATAATGTTTGCATTTTGTTTATTGATGTAGAAGAGTTAGGTAGCGGGAATTCCTTTACTTGAATAATGTAGTCGAATGCTGTGTGCCCAATTGCTAGTAAATCAGTTTTATTGCTCAATCAATCACCCGCCTTATTTTTATTTTTGAAATATTTAAAATTAACCTAAAATCATCAAAAAAAATCTCCAGATTTAACAAATAAAATAATTTTCATGTTTTAGGGATTAAAATTAGAATTCACTAATTTAATTAAATTCTCATAAAACCTTGTTGTTCAATTATTTTCTGACCATCAGTGGTTATAAAATCCACAAAATCTTTCAAGACACTATTTTCTTTGTTACATAAAACAAGACTTATTAAATGTTGGGTATCATTCTTTAAAATGGATGAACCATATGCAAAACTATGGTTAAGAAAGGTATACAACTCTGGATTTTTCTGAACAGCTTTTAAAGCAGAATAAGGAGAATTAACTAATTTAACTATCTCATAATTTATTTTAATGTTATCCATAGTATTCCACGCTAATCTCTGTGAAGAATCAGGTATTTCTAAGAATTTTTTTCCATTTAAATCATTTAAAGAGTTAATTGAGTGATCATTGTTGGAAACAAGTACCAAATAATCATATGCAACTGGAGTGAAGTCTAAGTCATACATGAATGCTCTAACTGGATCATCTAGTGTTAAAATGTCAACCATATCTTTTCGAGCTAGTTCTAGAGCACTTTGGTCATCTGTACGATATATTGTTACATCAATGGAATATTTCTGAGCTAAAACTTCCATTAATCCTGTGGATATATACCCTCCACAAATAACTGGTTTCTCCCGGTCTTCCAATCGTTTCATATATTTTTCATATGTGTTGAGAATTTTTAATCCATTTTCTGTGAGACCAGAACCTGCACCTGTGGTTTCTATCAACCTAAAACCAAACTTTTCTTCTGATTCTTTTATACGGCGGTTTAAAACAGAATGTGAAATCCCTAACCTTTTTGCTGCTTCACGCTGTGACCATGTTTTTGAAACGCATTTAAGAGTTTCAAATATTTTATAACTGAATTCTTTCCCATCAATTATCATATTTAGTTTAGGATTATACTTCATTTGACCACGTTTTAAAGTCTAAAACTTTATATTCAACAAGTAATTGGAAATTGGCTTTTAGTCAAGTTACTATATTTTATAATAGAGTTTTAATTTTTATAGTATGATCCATTTGATATTATATTATATAGAATATAACAAGATTGAGTATAAATATTCATTAAAGATCAATGTTAAATCTATGTGATAGTTCTGTGAATCTTATTTGAAACGATTAAGAAATGGAAGTAATTTTATAAAATAATAATCCTTTATCTGGTGTACAAATGATTTTAAACGAAGCAATAGAAGAAATAATGGATAATGTAATGGCAGTTTCGGATGAAACTAACGAAGAAAGTGTCAATGAAATGATGGACATATTAACCTCATCAAAAAATGTCTTTGTTATTGGACAAGGAAGATCAGGACTCGTTGCAAGAGCTTTTGCAATGCGTCTCATGCACTTGGGTATAGGTGTATACGTTGTTGGAGAAACAATAACTCCTGCAATAGATGATGATGATTGTCTTTTGGCAATTTCAGGTTCTGGTGAGACAAGTTATATCATAAGCACAGCAAAAATTGCAAAAATGAGGGATGCTAAGATTGTTGCAGTTACATCATACAGTGAGTCTACTCTTGGAAAAATGTCAGACTTAGTTATACATATTAAAGGAAGAACTAAAGTCGATTCAGAAAAGAATTATATTAAAAGGCAGATGGATGGTAAACATTTATCTCTTTCGCCATTAGGTACATTGTTTGAAGTATCAACCCTCATATTCTTAGATGCGCTTATAGCTCAGCTAATGGATAAAATGGGAAAAACAGAGGATGATCTAAAGAAAAGACATACTGTTCTGGAATAATCATCTTATTTTTTTTTATATTTTAAAATATTAAAAGGATATTCTATGAGGATGGGTATAAATATTGAATCGTTCACCCCTTACAAACCCTATCATGGTTATTCGGGCTTCTTCTGCAACGGAAAATCCCGAGGATGTAGGTGCTGCATTGGATGCTATAATTGGTATGCCTACCCTTGCTATCTTTATCAACATATCTGCGGGCATTCTACCACTATAAACTATGAAACTTTTTGAAAAATCATACTTTTTAATTGCAGCGGCTCCAATAACTTTATCAACTGCAACATGTCTACTCACGTCTTCTATTGCTATGAAATTATCTTCATAAACAAGTCCAGCTACATGGGTGCCCCCAGTTTCCTTCCAAACAATTGCTTCTTTTTTTAACTTAGCAAAAGCTTCTTTCAAATCATCTTTATTTATAGTGTAATCAGATTTTACTTTTCCAANNTAATATTATTATCTTCTATAGAAATGTTGGTAATATTGTCCACAGATCCAGTTAAACCTTCACCAAGGAGGTATCCTACTGTAAATTCTCGTAGAGATTTAGGACTAATTGAAAATCTTCTTGAAAAATTGTCATTGATAGTCATCTCGATTTCTTCATCATTTACTATTGTTTCCACTACTTCAGATGGCTCTCCTTCGTATCTAATTGCGTTCACTTGTTTAAGCATTTCGGGCATTATTAATGACTCCTTAATTAAATAAATTGTTATTACTATCTTAAAACCTTTTTATGATTAAAAAATGGATAATAGGATTATATCTACTTCATTAAACTTTAATTTTCAAGCAGATCGTCGATCCAAGAAATTGCTGCTGCAACATTAGGAAAACCTATTGTACTTGTAAGAAGTAAAATTGATTGGTAAACCTCATCTGAAGATGCTCCAGAATCAATTGCCCGTCTTGCATGACTGTGAACAGCGCCTTCGGATCTTATGGCAGCTGATGCAGCAAGTTGTATTAATTGAGAAGTTTTATCGTCAATAGGCCCTATTTCCTTTACAACACGTCCAAGATCACCTAAAACATCCCCATATTCTTTGTATCTTTTCCCAATACTAATGTAATGTTTTGGTAATTTTTGGTTAGCTTCTTCATTTGACAAATTGATCATCTCCAAATTTTTATACAAATCTAAATAATAAACTCTAACTATATTCTTACTTTGATCCAATATATTTTTAGAGTAATGAGTTTATAAAAGACTCATAAAAAAAATGTATGTTTAATATATTTACTTATACTCATAATATTATATTCAAACTTGAAGTTAATTGATTCACAAAACATATAATGAAATGTAATAAGTCTAGAGCCTATTTTGACATATAAAAAGATAATTAAGTATTATTAATTTAAGGTCAAACTTATGTAAAAAAAATTATTAATAAAGTTCCTCTTCATCATTTTGAAGAGAAATTTATTACATTTTAGAATTCATTTCATGTAATTTGAAAAATATATCCTCTAAATTGTCAGAAATTGATTCTAATGCTATTACTTGTCTTTCATCTAACTTATTTTCTTGTCTTTTATTTATTGAATTTAATTTATTTTTTAACATATCTTACACATCCAAATATAACCCATTACCTTTAACGTAGTGATTTTCGTTTCCAATCCACATCAGTATTAACCTTCGCAGCATGTCACTACATGATACATCCTTCTTTTCGCAGTAGGAACTAAACTTTTCCTTCAAATTTTTGTCTATTCTAAATGTTGTACTTTTTTTCATCTTTCACCTTGTAGTTACAATCATTACTACTACTGTAACGCAATAAAAATAGAGAAAAATTATTCCAGAAAAGAAATTCTTTATTTTGTATTATAATTTCAACTCATCTATTCCTATCAATCAGATCATAATAATGATATCAATGAATAAAATATTGATTTTAATGATAGCCAACTATCAGATGCTGTAATGGCCATCATAAAAACTTAAAGACTGATAAAGAAGTATGTATGGAGATGCACATTTAATGCACTTAAAGAAAGAATTAAAATTGTTGAAACACATTCAAAACAATAATAAAAAGTTTTATTTCTTAATATACCCTTCTAAGCGTATTTCGACCAAAATAATTCAAATTTACACTTTCCATCTTAGCAAATATTTTGTTACTTATCACGTGGACTCTATCTCAATAAGGATGTATTCTAATTAGCATATGTTTACTTCCACATAGTTGGAGGTATGTATATGAGGTTGAGTATAATTGAAATGGAAAAGGATGACAGTGTTTTTTATAATCTTGGAGTGTTCAAGGAACATGAAGATTTGATAGTTTTTAATATGCATGAGTTTCTAGATTTCTATGAAGAAATAGAACACAGACTAACATGTATAAAAAATATTATCAAAACAGAAAGTCCAGCAGATCCACTCCAGGCAATCAAATATTTAGATCCACACCTGGAATTATTAGAATCTGAAATTGGTGATCTATTAAATTTTGATGTACAAACAACACTAGAATCATTTCATAAACCAGTTAAAACTAAAGCACCTGAAAAGGTTCCAGATATTGAGAAAGAACCAATACAATGCCTAATAGGATTATAAAACAATTCTCCTCAACACTCACATTTTATAATCTGGAGTTGGTGATCATGGATGTAATCGATGCAAGGATAACAAAATGTAAAGACATTACTACATTAGTAGATAAGAAGATGAGAAACCGTAAATTTGAATATGAAAAATTTATAATAAGATTAGAAGATAACAACCCCTTTCAAGCTGATGAATTTGTAAAAATAATACGTAAAGATGACTTTGATAAACTAGGAGACCTAATAAACGATGTAAAAAATGAACGTGATCAACTGAAGGACCAGGTAAAAAATCTTCACCGTATGCTAGATGTTCAAGAAAAATATATTGAAAAGGTAGATAAACCGGATAAAAAGAGTAAAGGGGTACTTAAAAGCCTTATATGATAGATTTCGTGATTATAATGGCTTCAGATAAAATATATTAATAACATAGATCTGTTCCTCGATAGAAATGAAGATTGGAAGTTATTAGGATATTGGCCTAAACTAATGGAAAAAGTACACATCCTAGACGTGAATATGGAATCAATACTAACAAAAGAACCATCATTACAAATTTATCTAGATGCATCTATCTACAACACCGGCAAAACAGCCATTAAACTTAAAGTTGTACCTAAAGACAAAGTTACAATTCAACAAACATTACCATTTTAGATCCTAAGATGTAATATATATCAAATAAATAATATTTTAAGGGGATTATATTGGATACTAAACAGGAAATAATAATTCATCAAACTGCATTCGAATTTTTATCTTATAACGAAAAAGATGATGCATTAGATATTTTGCAAAATTCAAGTTTAAAATTAGTTGAAAGTTCAGATACATTTATGGATGGAGATATAATGCTAAGAGGTTGGTATTTATATATCGAAGTTCCAATGGATGAATTTGAATTGTTAGATGAAACTATTAAAAAAGACATATCTAAAGCTTATGATGGAGCTTTAGGTGCTGATTGTTATTTAAGAGATATTAAATTTGAAATTAAAAAAGTTGAAGATGCTTTAGATTATACTTTTTCTGAAGTAAATGGTTATTTCCATATTCAAGCTAAATATAACTATGATGTAGTCTTGTCATTTGCAGGTGAAGATCGCCATTATGTTGAAAAAGTGGCAAATTTACTTTTATATCAAAAAATAAGAGTATATTACGATGATTTTAAAAAAGTAGATAATTGGGGTAAAGATCTATTCACACATTTTGACGACATTTATCGTAACAAAGCAAAATATTGTGTTATGTTCATTTCTAAACATTATGCAAATAAATTATGGACTAATCATGAAAGAAAAAGTGCTCAAGCAAGAGCATTTCTAGAAAAAGAAGAATATATTTTACCTGTAAGATTCGATGCTACCGAAATACCAGGGGTAACTCCTACGATTGGATATATAAATGCCAATAATATATCTGAAGAAGAATTGGTTGATATGATAACTACAAAATTATTTCTAAATGACACTTTCTAATTAATAATTTCTTAAATCTAAAATCCATTCAACCCATCTAATAACAGAACTAGAACGCCTCCTATAAGTTTCTGGACTATCAATATTGTAAACTTTTGATTTTTTCATTATATCTACTATTTCATCTTTAGAAGGTACACTCCTTTTATTAACCCAAAAGTTATATGTTCTAAAAAATGCCTCATGTTCAAGGATACATTTAGTTAATTTCAATTGTCTATCCTTTAAATTTAATTTAAATATTTTATCTCCTCTTTCAGTTAATTTAAAAAAGTTTTCATCTTCATCTTTTTCAATCAAACCAAGATATCTTCCAGCAGCAATATAATAATGTGCTTGACGGATATCAAAAGCATATAAATTTTTAATCTGTTCAATATTCAATTTGTTTTCTTTGAGTATTTCACATAAATTAATAACTCTTTCAAAAACATCTGCTTGGGGAAATGCAATTTCTGGTTCTTTAACTATATCTACCGAATTAACAATAGCATCTATATCTTCTGTTTGAATATCTCCATCCATAATTGAATAATTTTTCTGTTTAATTAGATTTATTGAGTTATAACAATCTTGATTCTCAAATGAATATTCATATAAACTAAAAATTCCATTGGAATACACTAAAAAAATAGTTCTGATATCTTTAGTTAATCTATTTTCCCAAGTTTTAAAAGGAAAATATAATTGTCTTACTAAAAAAGTTTCAGGAAATTCTAATTTTGCTTCAAATAAAGCTAAAGAGTTTAATCCTTCATAAGCACCATCAATTTCAATCTGGGAATTTTCTACTGAAATGTCTAAAATTTTTGAAGATAATGTTTTTATTTTAAATTTAAATAGACCAGAAGACATTCTTCCACTTACTGTAGGATCTACTTCCTCACCTAAAAAATCTTCAATTATTCCTGTAAAAAATGCACAATTTAAAACTTGAGCTTCACTTTTAATATCATTATAATTAATGCTTTCAATGTAATATGGAAAAACATGATTATTAATAATTTCTTTTTCTCTTTCCTCTAAAGTATGGTAAACATCGAATTTAGAAATTATATATTTACTTCTACTTATAGGAAGAATTGATAAGTCGTTATCTTCAAATATTTTTGGCAATTGCTTCTTATAATCAAATTTGGCCATTAATCTTGATTCTCTAAATTCATTAATTTCTGAAGATCTAATTTCACAATATCCGTTCTTATCGATTTTTTCTAAGATATTATGCTTTTCAAAAAGTTTTTCCCATGCTTCATCATTTTTAGTCATAATTTTTTACTAATATCTCATCAACTTGGCCTCTTTTAGTTGAAACAGAGTTTATAGAACGTTTTGCTTTAACAATTTGTGGGTTATAATTTTTATATAATTCCTTAATGAATTCTGTAGCTGAATTAGAAAGCAAAAATTTTATTCCATTATCATCTAAACTATCACAGCATTCTTTCAATCTTATTTGCTCGTCTTGATTAAATCCCCCTTTATTGTATCCTGTGAAACTTGAGGTATCCGATACAGGGTCATATGGTGGATCTAAATATACAAAAGAATTTTTTTTCAAAGAGTCTAATACTTTTTGATAATCTTTACTATGAAAAGTAATTTCCACTTCATTGAAATATGAATTAACAGCTCTTAAAGTATTTTCATTAACTATATTTGGGTTTTTATACTTTCCAAACGGAGTATTAAATTCTCCAGCATTATTAACCCTAAATAATCCATTGAAACAAGTTTTATTTAAATATAATATTCTTGAAGCTTTTTTTACATCCGAAAGTTGATTATATTTCTTTTTGTCCCTATCTAATTCCCTCATCTTATAAAAATAATCTGATTCATTTTTATGTTTCTTTAAATCTAAGATTAATTCATCAATATTATTTTTAATAACATTGTAAACATTCATTAATTCACTATTTAAGTCATTTACAATAGCTTTTCTTGGCTGGATATTAAATAAAACCGCTCCCCCACCTAAAAATGGCTCGCAATATGAATTATATTTTTTTGGTAAATTTTTTTTAATCACGGGTAATAATTGTCTTTTTCCCCCAACCCATTTAACAACAGGCGAAATTAGTGCGTTTCTTTTCATTTTTATCTCTCTTCAAATGAATAAATTTTTTATCCATTTGTGTTTAAAGTAAATTTGATTTAGTAACATATTAAGTTTAGGAGAGAGCCTATGAAAAGTAATTTGGAGAAAGAAAATTTCGTCTGATTACTAAGACTTATCCATTTATGGATTAAATGAAAATAATTAAATGAATTAATAATAATTAACTAAAGATCAAAATTAATTATTTCATCCTTTAATTCTTTCAACATGACTTCATCTGACTTTTCAGAGCATATAATTCTTTTAAGTTTAATATTAAATTCTGTTAAATCAATAAAATCCTTTGAGAACATATTAAAACTTTTAATCTCGATGCATACCACTTCATCATTAATTTTCAACTTCTGCTCTTCATATGGATGTATCATTATATTATTAATCCCAACTTTACCTACATTATACTTTAAATTTGAGTATTTGGTTACAGCAGACATATCATTACTCCTCCTTCTAGAGATTCAAACTGTTTCAATAATTTAGAAAAAATTACAAACTTATAATATTTATTTATTTTTCAAATTCTTTAAACTTTTGAAAACATTTATTTAAATCAGAACTGTAATACATGATCTTGATGAAAAATGATCTTTTTAATCAAACTTTACTGCGTAAATATTCTAAGGATTTTAATTTAACTCCATCTAAACATGATCTATTAGTTAAACATATTGAAAAACTAGAACAGGGTCAGTTTGAGGCAGAGACTAAGAATTATATCTATTTTTATAAAGTTTGGTTAACAGACATTTTAGGATATGATCTCGAGGACAACATCCTTTTTGACGAGAAAGAAGGTGAAGGACGAGGTAAAAGCGAGTTTATCTTAAAATCTGGTGATAAAAAGTTCATGGTAGTTGAACTTAAGGACCAGAAAACTGACCTTGACAAACCACAAAATCGAGTTAATGATAAACGTACACCTGTTGACCAGGCTTTTGATTATGCTCAACATACTGGAGATATTGACTGGATACTTGTATCCAATTATAATGAATTCAGACTTTACAATTGGCATAAGAAAGGCCACTACATATCATTTACAGCTAATGAACTGTTAGATAAGACACTATTCTCCTATTTCATGCTCTCATTCTCCAAGAAGAGCTACATCGACACAGGATATATTGATAAATTAATGGATAAAACAGTTGTCATCGAAAGGGAACTGGAAAAAGAATTTTACAAACTATATAATGAAACACGATTAATGCTCATAAAAGAATTTGAAGAAATCAATAAACTATCAAGACTTGAATCAATCCACTATGCACAGATGATTATGAACAGATACATGTTCATTTGTTTTGCTGAAGACATAGACCTTTTACCCGCTCAAGTTTCAACAGACACCATATTAAATCCAATACTTAATGGAAATTTAAGACATGGAAGTATCTGGCAACGATTAAACGAATTATTTTTAGATATAGATGGAGGAAATGAATATAAAAAGATATCCCAATACAATGGAGGCATATTCAAAGAAGACTTAGATCGCCTTAGAATTAGAGATATTGTTGAAGATCAAAAGTTCTTTAATGATGTTTACCAGGATTGGAAATTTAAAGAATATGAACAAGATGTAAATGACAATTTAGGACCATATGGCCAGAAAGTTAATCCTATTTATCGTAACCTGCTTACAATATCCACATTTGACTTTTCAACTGAGCTAGATGTCAATATACTCGGCCATATATTCGAGAACAGTATAGGAGATATAGAAGAACTTAAAGAAGATTCAAAAGGACGTAGGAAAAAAGAGGGCATATTTTATACTCCTGAATACATTACAGACT
>PLXT01000131.1 GCA_003151535.1 Methanobacterium sp. | reverse complement strand
ATTACAATTATAAAACAAAAATTAAAATGTATTTTTAGAATAACAAAACAAACACCCCTTCAAACACTCAAAACACAGAAGGACAAACCTTCAAAAAAAGAAAAAAATCTAAGACCCTAAATATTTTTATTTTAACTTTAACACTAATCTTGGTTTATGCAACCTTGTCATTATTATCATTCACCTATATTTCAGTGTTAAAAGATGAGGAGAGAGAATCTTTAATTAAAGAAGAGATCCAAATGGATTATTTTAAACAAATGAAAGTTGAAAATTCAAACAATCCTAAACAAACTCTTGAAATACTTTTAAAAGATATTTTAATCAAAAAGCAACATTATCAAGTTGTTCTTCGACAAGGTGGTGAAGATTTTTTTATGGCAACTGCTTTGTCTACAATTGGGATATTTTTATTGTATATTGGATTTATTCTAACAAAAACTCCCTTTTCACAAGAATTAAGCACTTTAATAAATATGAAATGGTTTTCCGATGCAAACTTGATAAATTTCTATTATTCACTTATTTTTTTAATACTTATTTATGGATTTCTAAATTTTATAAGAGGCATAATTACAATCTTAAGGGTTCTGTATGCTAAATTCGATGAAGAACTCATCAGATAATGTCCTCATACCTCGAATATTGTCAACGATTTGGTTTAGGTGAAAATATAATTTTTGAAAAACAAGTTGAATTAGAATAATCTGAAATCTCATTTGAAGATTAAAAGGTTTAAGGAATAAACCATCAATTATGCTAATTAATATTAACAACTTTTTAAACTATGCACATCATCGGATATGCCTATTTTTTTCATTTAACAAAATCCATGCGAAAATAAACAAATTGTATTTTTTTAGTTAATCTCGTCTTGCTACTGTTATACTTATTCCTCTTGTTTGGATCTCATGATTCAAGTTTTTTAATGCTTGGGCTATTCTATCATCCGCTGAATCAGTTTTTTATCCTATTTTGCGATAATTCTAATAAACTATAATCTATTCTATCCAGTAAATTTATAATTTCATGTACAACTTATTTATTTAAGGGTTAAATTTATATTATATTTATTAAATTTTAATTTCAATAATTGGGTGTAAAAATGGATGTAATATCTCCTACTACAAGCTGGTTAGATATAATTCTAGCAATTGTACAAATATTCACATTGATTGCATTGATAATATATGTTAAAAAAACCTGGGATATGGCTGTCGCTACTGAAGTTTCAGCTAAATCGTCAGAAAGTACTCTTCAAGAAATGAAAGAGACAAGAGATCAAGAAATAGCACCATATATAGTCTGTTACTTTGAAATGAAAGGCCATCACATTTATCTTAATATCGAAAACGTGGGAAAAGGATTAGCGAAGGATATAAAATTTGAATTTAGTCCAAAAATAAGATCTGTGGGTTATGATGTTAGCGAAACCCCTTTAATAAAAAATGGAATCCCATCAATGCCTCCTAACTATAAAATTCAAACATTCTTTGATAGTTCACCAAGATACTTGAATAGTGAGTTACCTTTAACATATAATGTTAAAATAATTTTTTATGGAGGTTTAGGTAATAAAAAAAGAATTTCAGAGCAAATAATTGATTTAGAATATATCAAAGGCATTCATTTTATTTCTGAAAACAGAATGCATGACCTCGTAAAAGAAGTTGAAAAGATTCGAAAAGTACAAGAAGATATTCTTAAAAATTTAGAAAACAATTAGATTGTCTTCATAAATGAGGGGATATTTATGAAATATAAAAATGTGGTTACTGGTGAAGAAGGACATATTCGTACAGAAATGACACGTTATAGCCTTAAAAGGACTTATTATCCAAAAAAGAAGAAAAAATGAAGTTAAGGTCTAAAATTGATCTAAATTTCTGAAATGCTATTCTAGCTTAAGCACTATTTTATTATCGATCATTTCTACTAAAATCAAATGTTGAACTAATAATAAACAAATTATAACCTGAATATGAAATGGAGATTTTTATATTGAATGATGATAAAGACAAAAAAAACATTAGTAAAATGATGTTAGGTTTATCTCCTGCTATTATAGATTCAATTAAAGCATCGATAAATGTTATTGACACGGTTAAATATGATACAATAATTAGCACTATTGATAATGTAAGTTTAGATAGTATAGACTCTGCTGAAGTGTCATTTGATCAATTAAATGTAGCACAGAGATTAATAGACGATTCCATTATAAGTCTAAATAGAATGGGAGTTATACCCCGTATAATTGATGAAATAACTACTGCGAGTGATATAATAGGAAATTCAATTGATAGAATATTTCCAGTAAGCCAAATAAATATTCCTGATTTTTCTTCACAAATTTCATCTCTAATATCAAATATTGATACAAGTTTATCATATATCGATACAAGTAGATCAGAAGATATAAGAAATATGGAACCTACATTGAATCAGATTTTAATCAATTATCAATGGTTTATTCACCCAAGAATGCCTATGCCTTTTGTTTTCCACCTTATAGACCTATCTAAGATGGATAATCCTCGTCAAGACATTAATCACCTTTTCTTTGATTTTTTTTCATATAATGGCTATGAGGAACTTAAAACATTAGTTAATAGATGGGAATTAAATGGAAAATTCAGACCAGGGCGATTAAAAATAATAAAAGATTGTTTGAAGGCAATATTAACCGCAAAAAATGGTAAAATTCCATCAACACTCATAGTACCTACTTTAATTGCTCAAATCGATGGTATACAAACCGAATTCTTGCTTAAAAATAAATTTACAATATCAAAAAGACAATTTATTCATTCAAAAACAGGACAAAAAATGTGGCAAAAAGATGCTTGGAATGATACTTATTCTCCTGAAGATGTATTTTCCTCAATAACTAACGATATTATCCTTGATGTCCTTTTTGCTACAGTTTATCCTGGTGAACCCATTAAGACTCCAATAAATTTTAGTCGTCATAAAATTATGCATGGTGAACGATTGGATTACGGTACTAAATATAATGTTATTAGGACATTTTTAATTTTAGATTTCTTTAATGATTTACTTTAATACAATAAAAATCACAATATTTTAAAATTTATAATTGTAATTTGTTAAGATACTTTACCTAATATATATGGGTTGTTATAAATATGGTAAAAATAACAAGGGAACTATTGGAAAAAGAACCATATATAGAGAATTTCTATTAACCTNNTAGAGGTTTATAGAAATTCTCTTTTATAGTAAATTAAGAGATTATTTATTGTGATAAATATAGATTTTGATTATCAGTTAATTATAACTTTAGGAACTTTACTAGCTTCAGGAATAGCTATAATATTTTCTTCTTATAATTTTTATCAAAGTATTCATAAACCCAGAGCAGATTTATGGATTGATGAAGATGATAAGCCAATTGTAATAGTATACATTAATAATCCTGGACAAAGACAGATTGCTTTAACAAAATTTAAATATATGATAAATGGTAAAGATAGTGATATTAGGGAGGGAACTCATGCTGATCCTACCAATCCCGGTTCTACATATTTAACATGGTTTGTAGATAAAAAGGAATTTCCATATATTCTTAATGGTGGGAACTCTGATTTTCGAATCATTCAAGCAAATACTCTAGCCAGTACGTTGTCTTATAAAGGTTATTCTGATAAAATCAGCTTATCAGCATATTTTGAAACTGCTCAAAAGAAAAAAATTGAGACTAAGTCCGTTGTTTTTGATATTGACAAATATGATATTTATAAAAAGTAATTGATTATTTCCAGTTGGTATATCTCACTTATACCAATCCACTCCTAATGGTTTTTCTGGTAATTTAGTACCTGATTTTATGAGCTCAGTTGATTTAGATTCAGATGTATTATATAAGAAAGCATTTAAACGACCCTGAGAAGATTCCTGCATAAGAAAATCATCAATGTTTACATCAATTATATGGACCCGTCCCATTATTTGGGGCCATAATCCAAGTAATTTATAATCCTCCTTTTGATTAAATTTTAAATTTATATCCTCAATAAACTCAATTTGGTTCATCATGGATTTGAATGCACTTGCAAACTCTTCCCGTTTAAAAACAATAACTTCCTCACGATCACTAAATACTTCAGGATGATATAATTCACCAAAACGACCATAGGATGCTCCTTGACTTACTCTCATTTCATATCAAACCCCCATCTATGTGGAAATAAAATTATGAAATGCAAAGTATAACCCACTAGAGATAGAGCATTTGAGAACTTATTTAAAATAAAAAAAGATGGATAAAATTAGGTTTATGCCAATATCTCAGTAAAATAATTAATTATAACAATATAATGTATTTTACTTGTCCAAATCTTTATTTAATCTATAATGAGTACATTTAGTCCATATCTACCATTGATAAAAATACTTAGAATATAATAGGGTATAAAGAAAGACGAGAACATTTAAAAAAAAGTATTAATTACTTAGTATAATTATAATATACAGAACATTTGGAGGAAAACAATGGCAAACCCCATATTAGCTTTGATTATATCTTTCTTTTTACCTGGAATAGGTACAGTATATGCTGGAAATATAATGAAAGGAATAATAATTTTCATCATAGCACTGATACTAGGAGTCTTAGCAGGAATCTTTTTACTGGGAATCATTGCATATATACTGTATATCATAGTTTGGCTTTACGGTATGTACGACGCTTACACCACTGCAAAAACAACATAAAACAAAAAAATTAATATCTAATTTTATTTTTTTTTATATAGATTTTATGGTTATTTCTAGAAGAATTTTCTAAGTCAATACTTTCATATAGTCAGGTATTGTGAAGTAGAATGTGGTTCCTTTTCCTAGTTCTGATTCAGCCCAGATTATTCCTCGATGTTTTTGTATTATTCTTAGAGATATAGCTAAACCTATACCTGTTCCTTCATATTCTTCTCGTGTGTGTAAACGTTGGAATATGGTGAATATCCGTCCCATATGTTTTTTATTTATTCCAATTCCATTATCTTTTACTGCAAAAACATATTCGTCTTCAATTTTATTTGTGGATATGTGTATTTCAGGAGTTTTTTCTCCATGGTATTTGATAGCATTACCTATAAGATTCTGGAATAATTGAATCATCATCTGCTCATTAGCATAGATTAAAGGTAGTGGATCATATGTTACAATGGCATGATTATCCTCTATTAATGGCTCTAATTCTGTTAGAATGGTTTCCAATATTTTTTCACTCTGTAAATATTCAAATTCTATTTCATTACTTCCTATTCGAGAATATTCTAAAAGATCATTAATCATATTATTCAGTCGTTTGGCTCCTTCCACGGCAAAGTTTATGAAATCATTAGCATCTTCATCAAGCTTATCTGCATACCTTTTCTGTAAAAGCTGAAGAAAACTAGTGATCATACGTAATGGTTCTTTAAAATCATGTGAAGAAACATAAGCAAATTGTTCAAGCTCTCGGTTAGAACTTTTTAAATTATCAATTAGTTTTTCTAATTTGATTTCAGCTTTTTCATAATCGTCAATTTCAACATTTAATAATTTATTAATTTTTGCATTACGATTACGTAATACAGTTTCAGCCTCTATTTGACTAGTAATATCAGTTAATCCTATTCTAAATTCTTTGAAGATCCCATTTTCATCTAAGACACTTGTAGTTTCAAGATGTACATAAAAAGAAGATTCATCTGTTTTAAGTAGTTTAATTTCCGTAGTCTTTTTAGATCCAGTTTCCCTAACTTTTGTAATGTGATGATAGAATTTGTTTCTATTATCAGGATCTATAAATTGAATAAATGATTTATTGATAAGGTTAAGTCTTTCAACCTTTAAAAGTGATGCCCCTGCCAGGTTAACATCTAAAATAAGACTTCTTTCATTTAATGTAATATATCCAACTGGTGCAAAATTGTAGAGATCAAAATATCTATGTTGAGACTCTGTTAATTTTATCTGAGTTTCTCTAAGTTCCTCATTTTGCATTTCTAATTCAATTTGATGAACACGTAGCTCATAATTAACTTCATTAATATCTAATAATTTATCTTCTGTACGATCCAATTGATTATTAACTAATTCTTCAGCTTTTATACGCATTTTAAGTTTCTGTTTATTGTCTAGATCCGTAACATTCCCCTCCATATGGGAAAAAATAGAAAGTTAATATTAATTATACTGTCAATCTTAACATAAGAATATATGTACAAAAAAAATTATTAAATTAATCTATTCTACAAATAATAGTTATTTATAATGTAATATCTAAATTAGCTTAGTTAAAACTGACCACAGGGATAAATTTGTTTCTCCAAAATCCTAATTCATTCTAACACTACTTTCCTGATTGTTTTAATTTTATTATCAGTAGCATAATGTTCAGGATCTCCCATGTGATAAATGAGCTAGAAAATCACTCCTTAAAAATACTTAGAATATAATAGGG
>PLXT01000125.1:19468-20969 GCA_003151535.1 Methanobacterium sp. | reverse complement strand
CATTGTAATCTAAATCCACAGGAGTGGCATCCACAATAAATGTTAGTTTTACACGTCTTTTTAATGGTTTTACATTAAATAATATGCTATTTACTATTTTAACGTATGTATTGGATTCAAATTTTGATAAAGATTCCGAAATTTGAAGAGCATCTGGAACATCAGAAATTTCAAAAAATTTCTTCAGCTTTTTATCTCTTTTTAACTCTTGAACAACAAATTCAACAGTTGTATTGAAAAATATAGCTGTAAAAATAACTTTAACAGATAAAATCATCATATTNNAACCGATAATTTTAAATATTTTACCCAACAAGATATAGTTTGGGTCTTCTTTACTGTAATTTAGATGGTGCTTCATTTTATTCCCCAAATAAATATAAGTAAGCATTAATATTTAAATTTAACGGTTTAAAAGGCCCATTACAATTATATTATTGGAAATAAAATGTATTTTTAGAATAACAAAACAAACACCCCTTCAAACACCCAAAACACAGAAGGACAAACCTTCAAAAAAAGAAAAAAATCTAAGACCCTAAATCTATTTTTTCTTGGTATATAATTTTGTCTGATTGTTTATAACAAATATTTTTTTTGCATTAAACTCTAAAAAAAATGAGTATATATGGGAAGAAGTACATATTATATCTAATCTCTACTAAAACAAGTTTTTGAGAGGGATTTTAAGCTTCTTTCGGTACTCAAATAGAAAAGATCATGCTAAATATGGATAGAGGGGTTTTGATCATTTGTAAAATGTCCCCCACATAGTATATAAGCCATGAAAATAAATATTAAAAGATGGAAAGAAAGCGTTTATCAATTTTCGTTCCGGCTTCAATATTATCTGAAACGAAAGATTTAAGAATAAAAACATATAAAATTGGTTTGATTGGAAGAGCTGCAGCCATTTTCAAGGCTGACAGAATAGTTGTTTACAGCGATAATTCTGACAAAGAAGAGGTAAAGTTTATTAGTGATGTACTCACTTATATGAATACGCCTCAATACCTCAGAAAAAAGGTATTTCCTATAACACGGGAGCTCCGAAATGTCGGCATTCTTCCGCCACTTAGAACTCCCCATCACCCAACCGGAGAACTCATCGAAGGTGATTACAGGCAGGGATTGACATTAAAACGGACAAAGAAAGGTACCGTAGTTGATATCGGTGCTGATAGGCTTGCGCTCTGCAAAGAAAAACTAAGCGTAAACAAGGTTTTAAGTTTTAAGGTTGTAAAGCTTGGTAAAGAATTAATAATAGATCCTGATGTACCAGATTATTATTGGGGTTACAAAGTATTATCTACCAATAAAAATCTGTACGATAGCATACTCACATTGAAACCAGGACCAGATTTGGTTATTGGAACTTCAAGGTATGCGCAATCTATCACTTCTGTTTTAGAGGAAGTAAAAAATAAATTAAAGGGTTCCAAACACACGGCAATTCTGTTTGGTGGTCCTTATTCTGGCCTAGATGAACTTATTTCTGGCC
>PLXT01000125.1:0-19458 GCA_003151535.1 Methanobacterium sp. | reverse complement strand
TAATCAAATTTATCTGCGTTTAACTTGCTCTTAAACCAGATTTACAAAAATTAACTCTGATATTTGGAAAATTAGTTTATTAAGGAGGTAAAATTATGAGTAGACATCACCAACCAAGAAGTGGATCAGTTGCATTTAGTCCTAGGAAAAGAGCTGCCAAGGAAACACCAAAAATAAGATCCTGGCCTGAAACCGAAGAAACTTGTCTCTTAAGTTTTCCGGGATATAAAGTGGGAATGACCCATATAACCATGCTCGACAATGTAAAAAACTCACCAACTCAGGGAATGGAAGTAACTTCACCTGTAACTATTGTGGAAACTCCACCTGTTGTTGTGCTAGGGATACGTGCCTATAGGAAGGATACACGTGGACTAAAGGCAATGACCGATATCATGGCATCTGGTCTTACCGAAGATCTAGCAAGGAAGATTACATTACCTAAAAAAGACGAAGCCGCAACAAAATTAGATGAATTAAAGGAAAAACTTGACGAAGTTGAGGATATAAGGGTGCTTATACACACAAAACCAAGACTCACAAGTGTTCCAAAGAAAAAACCAGAAATAATAGAATGTGGAATAGGCGGCAAATCCGTTGAAGAAAAACTCGAATTTGCACAAACTGTACTAGGAAAGGAAATCAACCCTGCTGACTCATTTTCTGATGGTGAACATATAGACACAATAGCCGTCACCAAGGGTAAAGGATTCCAAGGGCCTGTTAAAAGGTTCGGTGTCAGAATCCAGTACGGTAAAGCAGCAAGAAGTAGTAAAGGTCGTCACGTTGGTTCAATAGGACCATGGACACCAGCAAGAACCATGTGGACAGTTGCAATGGCAGGACAGATGGGATACCATAAAAGAACTGAATATAACAAGAAGATCCTTAAAATTGGTGAAGCATCCCAGGCGGATGAAGTAAATCCGGAGGGCGGATTTGTTAAATACGGTCTTGTTAAAAATGGATTCGTTGTAATTAAAGGCTCTATACCAGGACCATCAAAACGACTTGTTATGATGAGAAAAGCTACAAGGCCAATAGGAAAACATAACGATGCACCTGACATTACATACATAAGCACAGCTTCAAAACAGGGAGTTTAAACTTAATAAAGAGTGATTTAAATGGAGAAGATCAAGGTTTATTCATTGGAAGGCGAAGTCGTCGAAGAGATTGAACTTCCTGAAATTTTCATGGAAGTATTCAGACCCGACCTCATAAAAAGGGCGGTTATATCATCACAAACAGCCAGAATACAGGCATGGGGAACAGACCCGCGAGCAGGTAAAAGAACAACAGCTAAATCATTCGGTTCAGGCCGTGGTGCAGCAATGGTTCCACGTGTTAAAGGTTCAAGACACCCTGCAGGTTCAAAGGCAGCATTTATACCACAAGCAACTGGCGGTAGGAAAGCACACCCACCTAAGACAGAGAGGATCATACACGAGAAGATCAACAGAAAAGAAAGAAGACTCGCAATAAGATCTGCTGTCGCAGCAACAGCAAACAGAGAAATGGTCGAAAACAGAGGGCACAAAATAGCAAACATTGACCAGATACCATTCATTGTTGGTGATGAACTCGAAACAATCAAAAGAACCAAAGATACTCGTGAAATATTCGAGAAATTAGGTTTAATGGATGATGTAACGAGGGCTAAAACAGGTCGAACAATACGAGCTGGAAGAGGTAAAATGAGGGGCAGGAAATACAAAACTCCTAAAGGACCATTAGTGGTTGTTGGAGAGGATAAGGGTATAAGCCTCGGTGCAAGGAACCATGTCGGTGTAGACGTAGTTGTTGTAAACAATCTCAACGCAGAACTACTAGCTCCTGGTACACATCCTGGTAGACTCACTATTTACACAAAATCAGCTGTTGAAAAGTTAGGAGAACTTTTCAAGTAATCAAAAGAGGTAGTGAAAATGGATCCTTACGCAGTAATATTAAAACCACATCTAACAGAAAAGAGCATGAATTCAATTGATCAAAAGAATGAATTAACCTTTGTAGTTCGAAGAACTGCCAACAAACCACTGATAAAGGCCGCATTTGAGGATCTTTACGCAGTAAAAGTTGAAAGGGTTAACACCCAGATATTAAAGGGTCAAAAACTCGCTTATATTAAACTCGCTACTGAACACAGTGCAGAGGATATAGCAGTTAAAATGGGAGTATTCTAAGGGTATTATTCTTATCATACCAATATCATGTTAAATCCGATTAACGGACACTTAACACCCCAACGGAGGAAATAAAATGGGAAAACGATTAATAATCCAGAGAAGAGGAAGAGGAACTCCTACTTACAAGAGTGCATCACACCGATTCAGGGGAAAAATTGCCTACAGATCCTACGATGATCTGGAGAAGGAAGGATGTCTGAAGGGTACTGTAAAAGATATTATACACGATCCCGGTAGGACAGCCCCTGTGGCGCTAGTAAAATTTGAAAATAATGAAAAAAGTCTTATTTTAGCACCTGAAGGAATACAAATAGGTGATGAGGTTGCATGCGGTATTTCAGCACCAATCAACCCTGGTAATTCATTACCACTTGCAGAAATTCCTGAAGGTACACCACTTTACAACTTAGAAAAACATCCAGGTGATGGCGGAAGATTCGTCAGGTCATCAGGAACTTACGCTTCTTTAATAACACACGATGTTGGTAAGGCAATTGTTGAATTACCATCAGGTGAATTAAAGGCATTCAACCCTCGCTGTAGAGCCACCGTAGGTGTAGTTGCAGGCGGAGGAAGAAAGGAGAAACCATTCCTGAAAGCAGGAAACAGGTACCATGCCCTTAAAGCCAAGGGTAAGAAGAATGTTAGTGTTAGAGGAGTTGCAATGAACGCAGTTGACCACCCACACGGTGGAGGAAACAGGCAGCACCCTGGTAAACCTACAACAATATCAAGACACGCACCACCAGGAAGAAAGGTTGGTTCAATAGCAGCTAGCAGAACCGGTAGAAGGAGATAAATACCTCAAATATTTTTTAAATATTATACATAAACGGATATAAACGGATTAGGAGGAGACTAATTGGCAAGAAAAGTATTCAATTATCGCGGTTACACATTGGAAGAACTGCAGGACATGCCTCTGGACAATGTTATACAACTATTACCATCAAGGCAGAGAAGATCCCTTAAACGAGGATTTTTGCCTAGGCAAAAGAAGGTTCTCGAGAAAATGAGGAAGATCAAAAAAGAAGGACCTAGACAGGATGGAAGACCTCAGATTATTAAAACTCATTGCAGGGACATGATTGTGCTTCCTGAAATGGTTGGAATGACCTTTGGAATTTACAGTGGAAAAGAATTTATCAACGTGGTTATCCAGCCAGAAATGATTGGATGTTACTTCGGTGAATTTTCAGTCACTAGGCAGAGAGTTCAGCACGGAGATCCGGGTATGGGCGCAACAAGATCATCCATGTTCGTACCGCTTAAATAAGGAGTTATTACAATGGCGAAGATCAAATACGCTTATCAGGATGAGTACAAAGGAAAAACAGCTAAAGCTAATGGGAAAGCTCTTAAGATTTCCCCTAAGCACTCTGTTGAGATATGCCGTACCATAAGGGGAATGCACCTCGACGATGCTAAAGAGTTTCTCCAAGAAGTAATGAGAAAGGAAACTCCTGTACCATTCAAAAGACACAATAAAAAAGTAGGACATAAAAGAGGAATNNCTGGAAAACGCCGAGGCAAATGCAGAGTACCAGGGTCTCGAAACCGAAGACCTTAAAATAGTACACATATCCAGCCACCGAGGTTACATCATACGTGGATGGACAGCTAGGGCATTCGGAAGGGCAAGTCCTTTTAACACACCAACAACCCATATACAAGTAGTTCTAGGGGAGGATTAGATCCAATGATTGAAAAGGATTTCGTAACAGAAGGACTTAAAAGAACAAGAATCGACGAATACCTTGAAAGCGAGCTTGAAAGAGCAGGCTATGGTGGAATGGAGATTCAAATAACACCTCTCGGTACTATGGTTGTTGTATACGCTGAAAGACCCGGTATGGTTATAGGTAGAGGTGGAAAAACTGTTCGAAGCATAACCCAAAGCCTTAAAACTAGTTACGGTCTCGAGAATCCTCAAGTTGAGGTTAAAGAGGTCGAAATACCAGAGCTTAACCCAAAGATAATGGCACATAAAATAGCTGCCATGCTTCAGAGGGGAATGCATTTCAGAAGAGTAGCTTACACTGCACTACGTAGAATCATGGGCGCAGGAGCCCAGGGTGTTGAAGTAACCATCTCTGGAAAAATAAGAGGTTCAAGATCTGCAGTTGCTAAATTTTCAGACGGATACATTAAAAAATGTGGAGAACCAGCAACCAGATTTGTTAGACAGGGTTTCGCTACAGTACAGCTAAAACCGGGTGTTCTCGGAATTAACGTCAGAATTATGCCACCAGATGTGGTTTTACCAGATAAGGTTGACATTTTAAAGATTGAAGTTGAAAAACCTGTTGTTGAAGAAGATATTGTTGAAGTAGCATCAGCACCAGAAAAAGTAGAAACTGTTGAAAGTGTTGTGGAAGATATTGTAGAAGAAGCAGCAGAAGAAGCAGCAGATGCAGACATCCTTGAAGAAATTGTAGAGGAAGCTGAAGAAGCATCTGAAGAACCTATAGAGGTTGTAGAAGAAGCATCTAAAGAACCTGAAGATGTTGAAACAGAACCGGAAACCACTGAAGAAGCTACAGTAGAAGAATCTGAAGAACCTGAAAAGGAAGAAGCAGAATCTGAAAAAACTGAAGAAGCTTCAGTAGAAAAGGAAAGTAAACCCAAAAAAGCGGAAGAAGCTGAAGTTCAGGAAACTCCAGAACCAGAAGAAACCGCTGAAAAAGCCGATAAATCAGAATAAAATATAATCTGTGTGAATCTATCACAAGTTATAAAAGGATGTTAAAGAAATGGTAATATTAAGAAGCAAGGAAATACGGGTAATGGAGATGGATGATATCCAGAAAAAACTGGACGAACTCAGGGCAGAGCATGCAAAAAACATCTCAAAAAGTGCAGCTGCCGGTGTTTATGAAAATCCAGGTAAAATTAAGGAACTCAAACGGACGATCGCACGTGTCCTTACCATAATGAACGAAAAACAGCAGGAGAAATAAAATCGATGAAAGTCTGTGAGATATGCGGTCTTCCTGAAGAACTTTGCGTCTGCGAGGAGATAGCCAGAGAAATCCAAAAGGTTAAGGTCTATACAGTTAGAAGAAGATTCGGAAAACTTATGACCATCGTTGAGGGTATAGATGAGCACGATATTGATATTAAAGAACTAACAAAGGAACTTAAGGCGAAATGTGCCTGTGGAGGAACAGCCAAAAAAGGTCAGATAGAACTTCAAGGAGACCATAAAAGAAGGGTCAAAGAAGTTCTAGCTAACATGGGCTTTTCTTCAGACACCATCGAAATTAAAGACAGGGAAGATAGGGGAAGGAAAAGACGTAGATAAAAACATGGAATTTTTCCATGTCTTTTGTATGTCACTATCCATAAGATCTTTATCGGTGGAACAATGATCACTCCACAAAACATATTCCGGCATGAACTTGTGGGACTAGGTATCGAAGTTGTAAAGAGTTCGCATAACGGTTTCACAGGGATCAAGGGAAAAGTTGTAGACGAAACAAAGAACACCATTAAGGTGGAGGATGTTAAGGGCTGTGAAAAGGTCATCCCAAAAAACGTTGCAACCTTCCGCTTCACACTGCCAAATAATGCAGTTGTTGAAGTCGACGGCAGGATTATCGTTGCTCGACCCGAAGACAGGATTAAAAAGAAATTCAGAAAGTACTGATGAGATACACAAATCAAATTGTAACAAATCTCAGCATACTCATAAAAAAATCAATATAATTTTAAAATTATATTATAACTTAAAAGGACATATTAGGTGATAAAATGGTTGGTATCGACGTTAAAGAACCAAAAGTAGAATGTGAAGATCCCAACTGCCCATTTCATGGAACCCTCCCTGTGAGGGGTCAAATTCTTGAAGGAATCGTTACTAGTGATAAGGCAGAAAGGACCATTACAGTAGAAAGGAGTTATTATAAATTCATTAGTAAGTACGAAAGGTATGAAAAGCGAAAATCAAAGATCAGCGCTCACAAACCCGACTGTTTAGATGTTAAAATTGGGGACTCTGTAAAAATTGCAGAATGCAGAGCTTTGAGTAAAACNNGGTGCAAGACTCCAGTGTATTGATAATACCGGTGCAAGGGAAGTTGAGATCATAGCTGTCAAAGG
Source organism: Methanobacterium sp. (assembly GCA_003151535.1). Taxonomy (GTDB): domain Archaea; phylum Methanobacteriota; class Methanobacteria; order Methanobacteriales; family Methanobacteriaceae; genus Methanobacterium_B. The sequence continues at coordinate 13,168 of PLXT01000125.1, read as the reverse complement.
TTACAAGGGTGTTAGAAGAAGGTTAGCACCTGCAGGTGTCGGCGACATGATCGTTATATCTGTTAAAAAAGGTACCGTTGATATGCGAAAAGAGGTCACAACCGCAGTTGTGGTCAGGCAGAAAAAAGAATTCAAAAGGGCTGACGGATTAAGGATCAAATTTGATGATAACGCCGCAGTAATAGTAAGTCCTGAAGGAGTGCTTAAAGGTTCAGAAATAAGGGGCCCTATAGCCAAAGAAGCAGCTGACAGATGGCCTGCTATTGGAAGTGCTGCCAGTATAATAGTTTAATTTAAATAGGTGAAATATATGTCAACACAGCCAAGAAAACAGAGGAAATATATTCATAAGGCACCATTACACATACGCCACAAATTAATGAGCGTATTACTGAGTGAAGAACTCAGGGAAGAGTACCATCGAAGATCTCTCCCTGTGAAAAAGGGTGACACAATTAAGGTTATGCGTGGAGATTTCAAGGACCACGAAGGTAAAATCGAAAATGTGGACCTTAAAAATTATCGTGTCATGATCGAGGGTATGTCTGTACAGAAACCTGATGGAAATAAGGTTTTTCATCCGGTTCATCCATCAAATATAATGATATTAGAACTCGAATTAGAAGACGATGAAAGAAATGAGATATTAGAGAGGAAGGGATAACATGGCAAACATGGGATCAAGAAAACATCTTAAACGATTCAAATCACCAGTGCACTGGCCCATTCACCCTAAAGAGGATAAATGGACTGTAAAACCAAGTGCAGGCCCACACGCTATAGATGATTCCTTACCACTCCTTATAGTTGTAAGNNCAACGGTGATATCCTTGTGGACGGCCGTGAAAGAAAGGATTACAAGTTTCCAGTGGGATTCATGGATGTTATTGAACTGCCAAAATCTAAAAAGGTTTACAGGGTACTTCCAGACCACAAAGGTAGGCTTGTTTTACATCCTATAACCAAGAAAAACGCAGAATTTAAACTCTGCATGATCACAGATAAAACCACCATAAAAGGTGGTAAAACACAACTAAATCTTCACGATGGAAGAAACTCCGTAGTTGATAAAGAATACAGCTCTGGAGATGTTATTGTTGTGGAAATACCTGATCAAACAGTTACCGATCACATAAAATTCGAAAGTGGTACAGTCGGACTCATTACCGGTGGTAAACACATAGGAGAACTTGGTAAAGTTAAAGAAATTAACATAACCAAATCATCCAAACCCAACACCGTAGAGATTGAGACAGACGATGGAACATTCCTAACACTTGCTGACTACGTTTTTGTTCTAGGAAAAGATGAGCCAGTTATTTCACTACCTGGGGGTAAATAAATGAACCAGATGGAAGGCGTGAAAATAGCAAAGGCAACCGTGAACATTGGTGTCGGTGAAAGTGGAGAAAGACTTGCAAGAGCTGAGAATTTAATCGTAAATATTACCGGACAAAAACCAGTAAGAACTATCAGTAAAGTTACCAATCCTGAATTTGGAATTAGAAGGGGACAGCCAATAGCATGTAAAGTTACACTTAGGCATGAAAAAGCAGAAAAGGCTGTTAAAATGGTTCTTGATGGTATTGGAAATAGATTAAAAGCCAGCCAATTTGATATGCAGGGCAATGTGTCGTTCGGTATAGAAGAACACATTGATATTCCAGGAATGCGTTACGATCCGGATATAGGTATATTTGGAATGAATGTTGCAGTAACCTTTGAAAAACCAGGTTACAGGATAAAAAGAAGGAAGATCCAGCATCAAAAAATTCCAAATAAACACCAGGTCACGAAGGAAGAAACAATGGAATTCATGAAACAAGAATTCCATGTTGAGATAGAATAGGTGATAAATTGCCAAGAAAATACGGAAAAGCTTCAAGGAAATGCAGCAGATGTAATGATCATTCGGCTTTAGTCAGAAGATACAATCTTATGTTGTGCAGACAATGCTTCAGAGAACTTGCAGCTAGAATTGGATTTAAAAAATATAACTAAGAGGTGTATAGTTTGACTCTTATGGATCCTCTCGCAGATGCTCTTACAAACATGAGAAACAATGAGATGCAGGGAAATAGTAGATGTAAAATCTCACCCGCATCAAAAATGATTGGTCATGTTTTAAGGACAATGCAGACTGAAGGATATATCGGTGAATTTGAATTCGTCGACGATGACAAAGCAGGACAGTTCATGGTCGAATTAGAAGGAAATATAAACAAATGCGGTGTAATAAAGCCAAGACACGCCGTTAAAAAAGATGAATTTGAAAAATTTGAAAAGAGGTTTCTACCATCCAAAAACTTTGGTACCATTATATTAACAACCCCTGAGGGTATTATGACCCACAGGGAAGCCAAAAAAAAGGGTATTGGCGGTAGATTACTCGTATATGTTTACTAAGGTGATAAAATGGCTCAAGTAACGATTCTTAGGGAGGAAATCCCAATTCCNNGAAGCACGTTTCCCTAAAAAGAAAGACAAAGCTATGTTAGGTACCATCAGATCCCATATAAACAACATGATTATTGGATTAACCGATGGTTTTACCTATAATATGAAAATTGTTTACGCTCATTTCCCAATGACCGTTAAAAAAGCTGGAAACAAAATAACTATCGAGAACTTCCTGGGCGAAAGACATCCAAGATCAGCTAAAATAGTTGGAGATGTTAACGTTCAGATAAAGGGTGACGAAGTTATTGTCAGCGGAATTAACAAGGAACATGTTGGACAGACAATGGCCAACATGGAACAAGCAACAAAAATTAAGGGAAGAGACCCAAGGGTGTTCCAGGATGGAATATACCTTGTTAGCAAGAATAAACGGTGATCCCATGATGATAAGAAAAACCAAAAAACCAAACTTTAAAAGACAAGAATGGTTCAGGTACAAAAAACTCGGGGAAACATACAGGAAACCCAAGGGTAAAACAAGTAAAAGGAGAAGGTATGAGGCACGTAAACCTGCTATGCCATCTATCGGATACAGAACCCCAAGAAATTTAAGGGGACTTCACCCTTCAGGATACCAAGATGTTCTTGTTAAAAATATTGCAGAACTTGAAGATCTGGATCCGAGCACCCAGGCAGGTAGGATCAGTTCCACTGTAGGTACCAGGAAAAAGATAACCCTGCTTGAAAAAGCAAGGGAACTCAAAATAAAAATCTTGAACAAGGGGCTTTAAACCCATTATGGTTTAAGGAGTTATTTAACCATTTTCAGACATTTAAAACTGTTATAAAACCATTATTTATGGTTAAAAACAGTGAAACTGAAAATGTTCTTAAATTAAATAACCAGCAGCATTGCAAGGGAAAAGATTGGGCAAATTCATAATAAATTTTGATGAATTTGTAAAAAAGCAAGAGGTCGTTTATACGGCTGAGATTCAAAAAATCCTGAAGATCCATGAAAAATATTAAAATTTTCATAGAAAAAAATTTTCAGGTAATTGTTGATCAAACTTTAAGGTTTGATGTGGAGGTTTCTTTATGAATCTTACTACTCAAAAGAGATTAGCTGCAGACATACTCAAAGTCGGAGTAAACAAGGTCTGGATAGACCCTGAGACTGTTGAGGAAGTATCACGGGCTATTACTCGCGAAAGTGTTAAACAGCTAATAGACAGCGGAGCCATAAAAGCAAAGCCGAAAAAAGGAATAAGCAGCTTTAGATCAAAGAAAATTGCGGAACAAAAAAGTAAAGGAAGAAGGAAAGGCAGGGGTAGCATTAAAGGGGCTAAAGGAGCTCGTAATCCTAAGAAAAAAGCATGGATGACAACGATAAGAGCTCTCAGAACTGATTTGAAAGATATGAGAGAAAATAGGGAAATTAATAAGACTTCCTATCGTAAACTTTACAGAATGGCCAAGGGTGGAGCCTTCAGGAGTAAATCCTATATGAAGACCTACGCAAGGGACCATGACTTGCTCAGATAAGACGGGGGAATAAAAATTGGCACACGGATCAAGATATAAACTCGCATTTAAAAGAAGAAGAGAAGGTAAAACTGATTACAGGGCAAGGCTAAACCTTATAGGGTTAGATAAATCCAGGCTCGTTGTAAGAATTACCAATCAACATACCATAGCCCAAATAATTAACGTTAAAGTGAATGGGGATGAAACAGTTGTTTCAGCACATTCAAACGAACTTAAAAAAATGGGATGGCTTGGAAGCGGTAAGAACACTTCTGCAGCATATTTAACCGGATTTTTACTCGGTAAAAAAGCTCTTGAAGCTGGAGTAACTGCTGCTGTACTGGACATAGGACTCAAATCATCCACCAGGGGTGCAAGAATATTTGCAGCTCTCAAAGGAGCAGTAGATGCAGGACTAAATGTACCACACGGTGATGTAATTCTACCTCCAGAGGGAAGAATAAGAGGAGAACATGTTGCAGCATACGCTGAATCCCTAAGTGATGAAGAGGTGGAGAAACGATTTTCACAGTACATTAAAAATGGACTATCTCCAAAGGACCTCCCTGATCATTTTGATTCAATAAAACAGAAGATTGAGGAAGGGGTATAATGGCAAATAATTACACTAAAGAAGAATTTATACCTAAAACCCAACTCGGGCATATGGTTAAGGATGGTAAAATAACTGATATTGACGAGATCTTCGAGAAAGGTCTTCCAATTATGGAACTCGGAATAGTAGATACACTACTACCCGATCTTGAAGAAGAAGTCATGGATGTTAACCTGGTGCAGAGGATGCACAAGTCAGGCCGAAAAGTTAACTTCCGAGTTATAGTAGCTGTTGGAAATAAAAACGGTTATGTGGGACTTGGACAAGGTAAAGCTAAAGAGGTAGGACCCGCTATAAGAAAAGCAGTTGACAACGCTAAATTTAATATAATAAAAGTTAGAAGAGGCTGCGGAGACTGGGGTTGTGTATGCGGTAGAACACACACAGTACCTTTTAAAGTAGAAGGTAAAAAAGGCAGTGTTCGTGTCACATTAATACCAGCACCTGGGGGAGTAGGTCTTGCAATAGGAAATGTTGGAAAAACCATACTCGGACTTGCAGGTATTGACGATGTATGGTCACAGACAATGGGCCAAACTCAAACAACCATAAACTTTGCTGGTGCAGTTTTCGAAGCATTAAAAGAACTGAGCAAGGTTAAAGCAACATCCAGAGACCTTAAAAATCTAGGATGTACAGTATAATCAAGGTGATAACATGATCGCAGCAGTAAGAGTTAGGGGCAGAACCGGTGTTAAGAAAGGTATTCAAGACACCATGTCCATGTTGAAACTCACAAGAATTAACCACCTAGTCTTTATACATGAAGATCCTACTTACAAGGGTATGCTCGTAAAGGCAAAAGATTACATCACCTGGGGAGAAATAGACGTGGAAACAGTCTCTCAGATTATAACCAAACGTGGAAAACTCTCAGGTAATGTTAAGGTTACAGAAGAATATATTAAAGAAAACACAGACTACTCTTCCATTGAAGAACTTGCAAAAGCAGTTTCAGCTGGAGAAGCTAATGTTGAGGATGCTGGAATTAAACCAGTTTTCAGATTACACCCTCCAAGGAAGGGGTATGAAGCAACCAAAACAAGCTTTAAAGAGGGAGGAAGCCTGGGAAACAGGGAAGATATTAATGAACTTGTAAGTAAGATGATCTAAAATAACCTTTATTATTAGGTTGAACAATAAATTAGATCTTCTACTACAATTTTATTTAATATAATATTTCCAAATTTTTACCAGAATTTCTACTTACAAATATCATCAAGGTGATTTAATGATAAGAAAAACAAGGAAAGTATGCAAATTGCGAGGTTCAAGAACTATGGCAGGCGGCTGTTCCAAGAAAAACAGAGGCGCAGGTCATAGGGGTGGAAAAGGTATGGCTGGTGGTCATAAACACCACTGGACATGGATGGTTAAATACGATCCAGACCACTTCGGAAAATACGGTTTTAAAAGACCACAAGGTACCACTTTTGAGTTTAATCCTGTGAACGTTGATTCTCTCGATGAAAATTGCGATGAACTAGTAAACAAAGGATTAGCAACAAAGGATAATAACAAAATAGTAATAGATGTAACTGCTATGGGTTACAATAAAGTTCTAGGAAAGGGTAGGATTAATAAAGCATTAGTTATAAAATCCCCACAGTTTTCCCAATCAGCACTCAAAAAAATTGAAAAGGCTGGAGGAGAAGCTATAACCCTTTAATTGAATTTTTTTAAATTATAATTGTGGGCAAGGAGTTGAAGGTTATTTCATTGAGAGATATTATACAACCAGTTTTCTCATTGTTACCCCAGGTAGGTTCGCCTAGCTACAGGGTACCATTTAAGGAGAAGTTGAAATGGACAGGTGTAATTCTGATTTTGTATTTTGTACTTACTCAGGTTGCACTTTTTGGACTTAGTTCAACTGCAGTCGACCAATTTGCGTCACTGAGGGCAGTTCTGGCAGGTAACTTTGGTTCTATAATAACCTTAGGTATCGGGCCTATTGTATCAGCCTCAATTATACTGCAGCTATTAGTTGGAGGTAAGATAATAAATCTTGACCTTTCAAGACCCGAGGACAAAGCATTTTTCCAAGGAACCCAGAAACTCCTTGCAATTATATTTACACTGTTCGAGGCATCAGTTCTCGTACTTACAGGGGCACTGCCCGCAACAACACCCGGATTTGAATGGATCCTGATTCTACAGATAACCATTGGAGGAATATTAATAATATTCCTTGATGAAGTAGTTTCAAAGTGGGGATTTGGTAGCGGTGTAGGACTCTTCATTGCAGCAGGTGTTGCAGAACAAATAGTAGTAGGATCATTAAACCCATTAACAACGCCCGGAGGTCAGGGACCTGCAGGTGCCATACCGGGATTTATATATTCCTTAACAATTGGTCAACCAGGATTTTACCTGCTTTTACCAGTACTTGCAACAATAGTGGTTTTCCTAGTTGTTGTTTATGCAGAGAGTATGCGTGTTGAGATACCATTGTCATACGGTGGAGTTAAGGGTGCAAGGGGAAAGTATCCTCTTAAATTCATATACGCAAGCAATATGCCCGTTATATTGACCAGCGCACTACTTTTAAATGTGCAGCTGTTTGCAGCTATGTTCCAAAAGCTTGGATTTCCAATACTTGGGACCATAACAAATGGCCGGGCCATAAGCGGAATTGCATATATACTGACACCACCTAATGGTCCGAGTGTACTCTTTACCCAACCATTAAACGTACTGATCTATGCAATCGTGTTCATAGCGTCTTGTATACTATTTGCTGTACTCTGGGTAGAATTGAGTGGTATAGGGCCTAAACAGGTTTCAAAACAGTTACATGGGATGGGTATGCAAATACCCGGACACAGAAGTAGTAGAGCACATTTTGAGAAGATACTCAAGCGATATATACCAGCCATAACTGTTCTCGGAGGGGCTTTTGTGGGATTCCTTGCCTTTGGAGCGGATCTTACGAGCGCTCTTGGAGGAGGTACAGGTGTTCTACTGACAGTTGGTATAGTGTACAAACTATACGAAGAAATAGCTCAGGAACAGCTAATGGACATGCATCCGATGCTCAGGAAGTTTTTAGGTGATTAAATGAAAGTTGTTGTTATTGCAGGAATTCCAGGATCAGGAAGCACTACAGTACTTTCTAAAGCTTTAGAAGAACTGGATTATCTGCATGTGAATTATGGAGATGTGATGCTAGAAATAGCAAAGGGTGACGGTCTGGTTGATAACAGGGACGATTTAAGGAAACTTTCACCAGATATTCAGAAGGAAGTTCAGGAAAATGCTGCACAAAGTATAAGAGAGAAGTCCGAACAAAGTAACATAATCGTTGATACTCATTGTACAATAAATACTCCATCAGGATTTTTACCAGGACTCCCTAAATGGGTGCTTGATCAGCTTAAACCAGACATGTTTGTACTTCTGGAGGCTGATGGGGATGAAATTCTAAAAAGACGTCTCAGCGACACAACCAGGAATAGGGACTCAGAAAGACTGAAGGATATTGAACTCCATCAGGAAATGAACAGGGCCGCATCAATGGCTTACGCAGTTCTTACTGGTGCAACTGTTAAGATCATCGAAAATCATGATAACAAAGTAGATGACGCAGTTGACGAAATGGTAAAAACATTAAAATAATATTATAGAGAGGAATTAAAAAATGGACTTATCAATTCTCAATACAATCTTAAACCCTATACTGAACCCCCTTATAAACCTTGTTCACGATCCTAACAACCCGTTCTTTGGGGCAATCATAGGAGTTTTCATAATAGCACTCTGTGTTTCATTTGTTATTACACTCGCTAACAAATTACTGGTTGACCAGGATCGTCTAGCATTTATCCAGAAAGAAATGAAAGGATTCCAGGGCGATATGATGAAGGCCCAGAAATCTGGAGACCCCAAGGCTATGGCTGAGATGCAGAAAAAACAGTCAGAGTTTATGACCCTTCAGAAGGAGATGATGCTTAACTCGTTTAAGCCAATGATCGTGACCTTCGTGCCCATAATCATTGTATTCTACTGGATGGCTCAGAACCCTTTAATAAACCACATATACCTTAACATGCCACACATTCCATTCTACGTACTATTGGTGCCAATCTTCCATACGTTCTACCACCAATCAGCAGGTATTCCGTATTTTGCTATAGAATGGCTTGGATGGTACATACTGTGTTCATTTGCATTGTCACTCATCTGGAGAAAATTGTTAGGACTTAAGAGTGCTGCACTTTAAGGGCTAGTAGAATAATAAAATTCTACACCTGAATTTATGATAAAAAATTTAAAAATATTAAACCAGTGTAACAAATTTGAATATAATATTGCAAGTAAAGAAAGATTCCTAGGAATTTGGATGTATAAAAAAAATAATATATCTCCATTTCATGAATTAAGATTAAAAAATTTTACTTGCTTTATAAAAATATAATTAAATAAATTTTAGGAGATGTGTGTATGCCAGAAGGAAGGTACAGATCTAGATCATACAAAAGAACATTCAAGAAAACTCCCGGAGGAGAAACAGTTCTTCACTACAAGAGGAAAAAACCATCTAAGCACATATGTGCTGAATGTGGCAAGCAACTTCACGCTGTTCCGAGGGGAAGACCATACCAGATTAGAAAACTGTCAAAGACTAAGAGAAGACCTAACAGGCCTTATGGTGGAAACCTCTGTACAGAGTGTTCTCGCCGCCTCTTCAAATCAGAGGCAAGGTTGTAATGATCATCACCATCGGTGGTCTGGCAGGAAGCGGCACAACAACAGCTGCCAAGATCCTGTCGGAAAAACTTCACATTCCATACCTGTCCGCAGGCGAAATATTTCGTCAAATGGCCGTTGAAAAGGACATGGACATACTGGAGTTCGGTAAATTCGCCGAAGGTAACGATGAAATCGACCTTGAAATTGATAGAAGACAGGCACAGTTAGCTAAAGAAAAAAAAGATTTAATTGTTGAGGGTAGACTATCAGCCTACTTTGTTGAAGCCGACCTTAAAATTTGGTTTGTTGCACCACTTGATATCCGAACAGAACGTATATGTATGAGGGAAGATAAAACCATTGAAACCGTTAAAAAAGAGATTATTACAAGAGGAAAAAGCGAAGCCACCCGTTATCAAGAGATACACGGAATCGATATATGTAACATGGAAGTTTATGATCTAGTTATAAACAGCCACAGTTTCCAACCCGAAGGCATAGCAGAAATTATATTAAAAGTAACTGAGGTGATTTCATGCCAGCAATAGAAGTAGGAAGAATATGTGTTAAAATAGCAGGAAGGGAAGCAGGCGAGAAATGTGTTATCGTTGAAGTCATAGATGACAAATTTGTTGAAGTAGTTGGAACAACTATGAAAAACAGAAAATGCAACATAAAACATCTCGAACCAGTTGAACAGACAATGGAAATAAAATCAGAAGATGTTGAAGAAATTAAAAAAGAACTTGAAGCTGTATTAGCTTAATTAAGTTTTTAAACGATGTTGGAACCGATATAATAGGGTTTTCTAGAAGATTTATCTATTAAACCTAATTTAATCATATATAAAACCGTAATTCAACATCTTAAAAGGTCATTTTAATGGCAGAACTTCTCATAAAAGCCGAAGGCGAAACAGATCCATACTTTGGATACAAACCCAACGAGCGACCAATAGCAGAACACATCTCTAAGGGAGTTGTGAATCTTGACAAAACTATGGGTCCTACCTCCCATGAAATTGATGCATGGGTTAAAAGGATTCTCAATGTAGAGAAAACAGGCCATGGTGGAACACTCGACCCAAGGGTCACAGGTATACTTCCAATAGGTATAAACAAATCAACTAGAGTTATTCAAATGCTTCTGGGTGCTCCTAAAGAGTATGTTTGCCTTATGAGGTTGCATGAGGAAATCAGTGAACAGCGAATACGTGATATTTTAGAGGAATTCACCGGTAAAATATTCCAGACACCACCCCTTAAATCTGCTGTTAAGCGAGAACTGAGGGTTAGAACAGTATACAAGATTGACATTTTAGAAATTGATGGACAAGATGTTCTATTTAGAATTAATTGTGAGGGTGGAACCTACATCAGAAAGTACTGCCACGATATTGGAGAAGCACTTGGAATTGGTGCCCACATGGCAGAACTTAGAAGAACAAAATCAGGACCATTCACAGAAGACGAAACACTTAAAACACTTCAAGATCTAACAGATGCTTACTATTACCTAACTCATGAAGATGATGAAACTCCAATAAGAGAATGCATACTTCCAATGGAAGCTGCTGTCACCCATCTCAAACAGGTAATAGTAAGGGATTCAGCTGTGGACGCCATATGCCATGGTGCAGATCTTGCATCTGGTGGGATTCTTGAATTATCTCCGGATATTGTTAAGGATGAAACTGTACGAATACTAACACTCAAGGGTGAACTCGTTGCAGCAGGTGAAAGTGTTGAAACTTCAGCTGAGATCCTCGAATCAAACAAGGGAATAATGATAAATATAAAAAAGGTTTTTATGGAACCTGAAACATATCCAAAGATGTGGAAGTAAAAATTCTGTTCTTTAAACATAAACTTCCAGAAATTTAAACCGTAGAACCTCTGAAATAAATTTAGGGGCGAGGCCAAAAAAGACGTTAATATAAACGTTAACATACTTTAAACCCTGTATCGGATTTAAATATCATAAATATATTTAAATTTTGTTTAAGGACTGTAAAGTTTGATGATGAATAGTAAATATTATTATTTGTCCTCATAATGTGCTGTACGGTTGAAATTGAAGGGTTTAAAGACGGTTTTTTCATGCCGGGATAGTCTAGCCTGGTAAGGCGCAAGACTGGAAATCTTGTGGAGTTCGTCTCCGCCTGGGTTCAAATCCCAGTCCCGGCGTTCACAACATTTAGAAAGTAAAACTGATCATGGATCTAAATGATAATACCATATCCCCATATGATATGAAATTCATCAGAGTCAATCTTGTAATCAAAAAAGTACTATGCTAAAAAAATATTTCATAAAATGCACACGAAGAGTGGAGGTTAATTTATGGCAGAGGAATTTAAACACATGGTCCGTATCTCCCGTAGGGATGTAGACGGCAAAAAAACAATTGAAAACGCTCTTTCAGATATCAAAGGTATCGGCAGAGCTTTATCAAGGGCACTATGCACAGTTGCCGGATTTGACGCAACCATGCAGATAGGGTACCTACCAGACAGGGATGTTTTGTTACTTGAAGAGGCTGTTAAAGCACCTCAAAAATTCGATTTACCTATATGGATGCTCAACAGGCGTAATGATTACGAAACTGGGGAAACTGTCCATTTAATAGAATCAGACCTTGTAATGAGGTTAAGGGACGACTTAAACAGGATGAAAAAGACAAGAAGCTACAAAGGCAAAAGGCATGAAGTAGGACTTCCAGTAAGAGGTCAGAGGACCAAGTCAACCTTCAGAAAAGGTTCATCCGTTGGAGTTAGAAGAAGAAGAGGAAGACCACAGTAAGGAGGTTATGATATGGGACATCCAAGAAAGGCAAGAAAGCAATACGATACACCATCACACCCATGGAACGCAGCTCGTATAAAATCTGAAAACAAGTTAGTCGTTAAATATGGGCTCAGAACTAAAAAAGAAGTTTGGAAAGCTGAGACAACCATTAAAAGGTATAGGAGAGATGCAAGGTTCCTCCTGGGTATGGACACAGAACATGCTGAAGTAGAGAAGTTACAGCTACTCAACCATATAAAAAGAATCGGTATGCTCAAAGCAGATGGAAAACTCGAAGACATACTAGATCTAACAGTTGAAGACGTTCTTCGAAGAAGACTGGAAACAGTTGTGCACAGCCTTGGACTTGCAAACACTGCCAAACAGGCTAGGATTTTCATTGTACACGGACATATTGCAATGAACGGCAGGAAAATAAATGCACCGGGCTACATGGTCAAAACAGGTGAGGAACAAACCATAGGATTTTATCCTGGTTCCCCAATGGAAAAGATCATGAAAGAAGCAACCAAGCCAGCAGTTGCAGAAGAGAAAAATGAGTAATTTTAATAAAATAGTTTATAAGGTGATATAAATGGCAGAAAAAGAGAAATGGGGCGTAGCTAACGTTTACTCATCCTTCAACAACACCATAATAACTGTAACTGATATCACAGGTGCAGAGACCATTACCCAGTGGTCTGGTGGAAAGGTTGTTCGTGCAGATAGGCAGGAATCATCACCATTTGCAGCTATGGAAGCTGCAACACGTGCTGCTGAAGATGTGAAGGAAAAGGGAATAATAGGACTCCATATAAAAGTAAGAGCTCCTGGTGGAAATGGACCAAGAACTCCGGGACCTGGTGCACAGGCCACTATAAGGGCACTTGCAAGGGCAGGAATAAGGATAGGTAAAATTGAAGATGTAACCCCAATACCACACGACGGTACAGGAAGACCTGGAGGTAAGAGGGGAAGAAGGGTTTAAAAGAAGTGTCTAATATGGAAATAGATATCAAAAAGAAGGATGAGAACTTTCTATTGTTTACAATAGAAGGGGTCGACGATGCCTTTATTAATGCCATAAGAAGGATTTCAACAGTAGAAGTCCCAACAATGGCTATTGAAACGGTGGAGATCTTAAAAA
>PLXT01000050.1 GCA_003151535.1 Methanobacterium sp. | reverse complement strand
CTCAACTTCTTATCTCTTTTTAACTCCTGAACAACAAATTCAACAGTTGTATTGAAAAATATGGCAGTGAAAATGATTTTAATTGATAAAATCATCATATTAACGTTTTTTACGCCTTTTGAACCCATTATTGTTTTTGATTTTCTTGAACCGATAATTTTAAATATTTTACCTAACAAGATATAGTTTGGGTCTTCTTTACTGTAGTTTAGATGGTGCTTCATTTTATTCTCCAAATAAATATATGTAAGCATTAATATTTAAATTTAACGGTTTATAAGGCCTATTACAATTATAAAACAAAAATTAANNACAAAACAAACACCCCTTCAAACACTCAAAACACAGAAGGACAAACCTTCAAAAAAAGAAAAAAATCTAAGACCCTAAACACCTTTTATTGGATAAAAAATTATAATTGGGTGATGATAATCAAAATTGAGGATATTCTTTCTTACAATGAAATTAGTCGGAATGATCTTCTTACTTTGCTGAAAAGCGAAGCAAAACTCATTAATTATAAATGACATAATGAAGGCAACTTCTTTCATTATTAGTGATTCTAAATGTGTACAGGGAAATTATCGTAAGGAATACTTAAAAGCATATACAAGTGCCTTTATTTCCCGCATCAAGGAAGTAAAAGAATACGAATCACATGATAATGAATATTTAGATATAGAAGAAGTTCAAAAAGCAATTAGACTACTTTTGAAACAAAATAATGAAATAACAGGTACTGAAGGATTCGATCCAGCCCTTTCCAGATATACAAAATCATATCCTTATACACCACATTTATACTCCAGAAATCAGTACACCCTGTAGGTACACCATTCCCAGGAGGTCTGAAGGTGAAATACGATGGTAAAAATTATCTTTGTCCTGTGAAAGAGCGACAAAAAGATAATCCGGGGGCGTTTTGTGGTTTTTGTATATCAAAACAAGACCCTGAAACCTTATAAAAAAATGTATTTGGAATGATCTTATCTTCATGTATTAGATAGTTTCTTCAAGGTGTCTACGTGGAATCTTGATACCATTTCTTTTTTTACATTCGAGAAAAGTCATACTTAACTGTGACTCAATTTGGTTTTTAAATCCATTTGGTATCTTAATTTCTTCTACGAATTATTTCTGGATTTTTAATTTCAATAACTGATGTATCAAACTATCCATTTATTGGTTCAAATGACCCTGTCACCCTAGGGCCGTCTGTAACTATCACTATTTTTAACATTCCCATACAACTCATACTTTGAAAGTGTTTTCTATCCACACTTTAATTTCATCTCTAGTTCTTCTAAAAGTATCATTTTTGTCCTGGTCAGTATCATCAACTTCTGCAGGGTCTTCAAATGATTCATGCAAGTAAGTTTTTCCTCCAGGGAAAAAATGGGCATGCTTGACCATCTCCACCACAAACTGTAACTACATAATCAAATTCTAAGCCATCAAATTCTTTTAGACTTTTAGATCTATTTTCGGATATATCAACACCAATTTCTGCCAGGACTTTTATTGCATAGGGATTTATATTAGTTGGATCACTCCCAGCACTATAAACCTCATAATATTTACCATATAATGATTTTAAAAGTCCTTCTGCGATTTGTGATCTGGCTGAGTTGTGGTTGCAGATAATTAAAACTTTTTCTTTTAATTTTTGTGTAGTCATTTTTATCTCCCTAAACACTATTCTCAAATATCTTATTGATATCCATATATTTAAATATATCATTGTATTATAGAATTAATTATGAAAACATGGGAAATTAATGAGGAAGATAAACCTAACTGTAACCAGATTGATAATCTGGAAAAAATACTGTCCGATATGCCCGAGGAAGATGAAATACAAAAAAATGCTGACATAATCAAAGCACTTGGAGATCCTACAAGACTAAAAATAATTTACTTACTAAAACATGGTGAATTATGTGTATGTGAGATAATGACCGTACTAGACAAACCACAACCTACTGTATCCCACCATTTAAACCTTTTAAAAAATGCAGGTTTATTAAAATGGCGTAAAGAGGGAGTATGGATACATTACAAACTATCAAATCCTAAACTACCTGAAAGTATAGAAAAAATAATAGAAACCCCTTAGAGGAATAGATCAAATGAAGGATGATATTACAAGTCATGTTACAGAACAAATTTGTGACACTCCTAAACTAGGATTTTTAGACAGATTTTTAACTCTTTGGATTTTCGTAGCTATGGCCATTGGAGTTTCTATTGGATACTTTATTCCAGGTGTTGAATCATTTATTAATAGATTCTCTGTTGGTACGACCAGTATCCCTATAGCTATAGGTTTAATTTTGATGATGTACCCTCCTTTAGCCAAGGTTAGGTTTGATAAATTGGGAGAAGTTTTCAAGGATACTAAAATATTAGGTTTGTCATTATTCCAGAATTGGGTATTAGGGCCTATATTGATGTTTATTCTCGCAGTAGTTTTTCTACGAGGGTACCCTGAGTATATGGTTGGTTTAATTTTAATGGGTCTTGCACGTTGTATTGCAATGGTGATTGTTTGGAACCAACTCGCAAAAGGAAATAGTGAATATGTTGCAGGTTTAGTAGCATTTAACAGTATTTTCCAAGTATTTTTCTACAGTATTTACGCATGGATATTCATTACTGTTCTACCACCATTATTAGGGATACAAGGAAGTGTTGTAAACATAAGCATACTACAGATAGCTGAAAGTGTTTTCATATATCTTGGAATTCCATTTATTGCAGGTATATTAACTAGGTACTTCCTGGTAAAAAGAAAAGGTATTGAATGGTACAATGAAAAATTTATACCTAAAATCAGCCCCATAACGCTCATAGCACTATTATTTACTATCATAGTGATGTTCAGTTTAAAAGGAAGTGTTATAGTCCAGCTACCTCTTGATGTGGTGATAATAGCAATTCCATTATTGTTATATTTCATAATAATGTTTTTCACTACTTTCTTACTGGGATACAAAGCAGGTGCTGATTACTCTAAAACATCTGCATTATCATTTACAGCTGCTAGTAATAACTTTGAACTTGCTATTGCTGTTTCAATAGCCGTCTTTGGAATAGGGTCTGCAGTAG
>PLXT01000099.1 GCA_003151535.1 Methanobacterium sp. | reverse complement strand
AATAACAAAACAAACACCCCTTCAAACACCCAAAACACAGAAGGACAAACCTTCAAAAAAAGAAAAAAATCTAAGACCCTAAATAATTTTTAATATCCATATCTATCTTAAAAAAGAATAGAAAAATATTTATTCAAATATTAAATAGAGTAAATAACTTATTAGGATATTCCATTGTACAAAATAATGATTTGGATATATTATAATTTGTAGCTACATAAATAAAATAGGATGATTATCATTCTTTAGAGACATTTTATCTAATATGGGGTGATATATATTAAATTCTTAAAAATTAATTTTTTTATAATATACTTCATCAAATGTGGAATATTAAGCTTCAGAACCGATCACCCATAATTCACTGTATAACCTAAGTTTGATCATCATTTTCAAAATCAAAAGTTTTTCAATTTTATTAAAAAAAATCAAAAGATTTAATGATGTAAATATCTAAAACATTATTATGAGAGTAAAAATTAATAACTCTGAGTAAGAACAAATTCTTTTAAGAAACATAAATATTTATAATAACATTTAAAAAAAAAATTAATAACGATATAAAGTATTTTATTCTCATATTGCAGAATAACTGGCAAAATCCCATAAAATGGAGGTTTATTTATGAAAGCTGTTGGAATTAATGGATATGGTACCATTGGTAAAAGAGTTGCAGATGCAGTAGCTGCCCAAGACGATATGAAAATCGTAGGAGTTACTAAACGAACCCCTAATTTTGAGGCTAAACGGGCTGTAGAATTAGGTTATGATATCTATATGAGCTCACCAGATAAGGAAAAGCTCTTTGAAGAAGCAGACATTGCTGTAAAAGGTACTATCGACGATCTATACGATAAAGTTGACATAGTTGTTGACTGTACTCCTGGTGGAGTAGGCGCTAAAAATATGGAATCTTATAAAAAAGCTGGTGTGAAGGGGATATTCCAGGGTGGTGAAAAACACGACAAGATCGGGAAATCTTTTAATTCATTTTCAAATTTCAATGATTCATTGGGCGCGGACTATGTGAGGGTAGTTTCTTGTAACACAACTGGCCTATGTAGAACTTTAAATCCTATTAAAGAACTATGTGGTATTAAAAAAGTTAGGGCAGTCATGGTAAGGCGTGGTGCAGATCCTGCACAAGTGACTAAAGGACCTATCAATTCAATAGTGCCAAATCCTCCTACAGTACCTTCACATCATGGTCCAGATGTTCAAACTGTCATGTACGGACTTAACATAACAACAATGGCAATTTTAGTTCCAACTACTCTAATGCATCAACATAATCTTATGGTGGAACTTGAATCAAATGTAACAATTGATGATGTAATAGATACGTTTGAAAAAACTCCACGTGTTTTAATTGTAGACGCTTCAAGGGGACTTGGATCAACAGCCGAAATTATGGAATTTGCAAAGGATCTTGGAAGGCCAAGAGGAGATTTATTTGAGATTGGAGTCTGGCGAGAATCCTTGAATATTGTTGATAATGAATTATATTATATGCAAGCAGTACATCAGGAATCTGATGTGGTGCCTGAAAATGTAGACGCTATAAGGGCCATGCTTGAAATGGAAACAAATCCTGGAAAATCTATAGCTAAAACCAATAAAAATATGGGCATAATTAAATAAATTTCAATAAATCTATTTTTTTTATTCTAAATATTTTTTTTATTAATAATTAATATGTTCAAATTATAGAAATTTATAGAACTTATGAAAAATTCTGAGATTATCCTAAATTTTACATAAAAAAAATATTTAATCACAAGTTAGATTGTATTTCTGGAGGGAATATTACTTTTACACCCTGATCTTCAAACTCTTTCCTATATCTTAAATCTTCTGTGAATATAAATGACCTACCATCAAATCCATACGAAATAAACAATTTTAACTGTCTTAAAGTTGCTCCAAAGTTCTCGATTTTGGGTTTTATCTCAATAAAATATCTAGAATAGTGTTGTTTATGATCACCGGGATATCTTATGATATCTTCACTTTCACAGCTTGGACAATTATCCATATTTTTGTGTGTTAAATTGCAGTTATTGCACAAATAACGGGGGACAACAAAAATAATATCAGGCGCACCTATCCTAAATCCATTGTTTGAAACTATATATTCCTCTGCATGAATTTTAACATTATCCCAATCCCATTTTTCTGCTTCAGGATTATTTGAAACTATTACATATCTTAGATTATCTTTTTTAAGCAACCATAGGAGCATTTTATCATGCTCTGGTGTTTTCAATTGCTCATCATCAATATTCCAGAATTGATCTAAACTTTTTGTTTTAGTTTTTTTTATTGTCATAAAGTACACATCCATGATCAGTACTAATTATAGTTTTGAAGTTTTATGACCTTTCTTCAACTTTCAATCCTTTAATGAATATTGATTTATTGTTATTTAATAAAATAATTAAATCATATCATTGATTCAATTCAAAAAGTCAAAGTATCATGAATATCAAAATATCAAACATGAAATATGATTTCCATACCCACAGCAAATATTCAGCAGATGGTTATGTCGAACCTAAAACAATGGTAAAGATTGCGGCTAAAGTAGGTCTATCAGGAATTGCAGTAACAGATCATAACACCATAAAAGGAGGTTTAACTGCTAAAAATTATGAAAATAATAAAATTCAAGTAATTGTGGGTTCTGAAATTTCAACTGACAAAGGTGAAATCATTGGGATTTTTTTAACTGAAGAAATAAAATCGGTGCATTATATAGAAGTTATTGAAGAAATTAAAGCCCAAAATGGGGTTGTAATAGTTCCTCATCCATTTGATGAAATTAGAACTACTTCATTACATCCGACTCATTATGATGCTTCATCCATTGATAGCGTTGAAGTTTTCAATTCAAGGTGCGTGCGTCAAGTTTACAATGATGTGGCTAAGTATTATGCAGAAAAAAACAATTTAAATATCATTGCCGGAAGTGATGCCCACTTTGAAAATGAAATTGGAAATGCTGGAGTAAAAATTGACTCCAATAACATTAGAGAAGCAGTTTTAAGTGGTGATGTTACTGTTTTTGGCAAAAGATCTAATATAATAAACCCTATAACAACTAAATTGCTTAAAATATGGAGAGGTCAAAAATCTAAGTAATATATATGTTTAACTTTAAATAAATACAATCAGAGGAAGTATTGAAGTGAAAAATAGGAGAAATTGATTTAGATCAATATTTGTCCAGTTATAATGAACCAATAGGATTATTAGCCAGGGATCTTCGTAATATGATACTTGAACTAGTACCCATATGGATGAAGCCATTAAATGGAAAAATCTTTTCTATGAAAAGAATGGATTTATTTGT
>PLXT01000022.1:16058-23336 GCA_003151535.1 Methanobacterium sp. | reverse complement strand
AAAAACCTTAAAAATAAACCTAGACCTAGTCATGGAGACTATACATGGACCGCACGTTATGGTGCCTATGATTACAGAGGAGGAGGACGTGGAAGTGGAAGAACTACAATCGGCCAAGTCATTGGGGGGGCCGTTGCAAAGAAACTCTTAGGTACAATGAAAATTAAAGTACTATCTCATGTTATTCAAGTGGGGACGGTAAGAGCCAATAAAATAGAACCTAATGATATTGAATCAAATGTTGAGTCAAACATAGTTAGATGTGCTGATCCAGTGGCCGCACCGCGTATGGAAGCACTTATTCTGCATGTTAAAGAGCAAGGTGACTCTGTAGGGGGAGTTGTTGAAACTGTTGTTTTGAATCCTCCCGCTGGAATGGGAGAACCGGTATTTGAAAAACTTGATTCTGATATAGCTTCAGTTCTTATGGGAATAGGATCTGTTAAGGGTGTTGAAATAGGTGTGGGATTCCTTGCTGCAGAGTTAAAAGGTTCTCAAATGAATGATGAATTTTACATGGATAATAATGTTGTTCGGACAAAAACTAACCATTCAGGTGGTATATTGGGTGGTATATCTACAGGAATGCCCATCATAGCCCGTATAGCTGTTAAACCAACACCATCTATCTCGAAAACTCAGAAAACCATCGATCTTGAATCAATGAAAGATACTGAAATAGTTATAAGTGGCAGACACGATCCATGTATCTGTCCAAGGATAACATTAGTTGCAGAGGCCTCAGTTTCCATAGTTATTGCAGATCACCTTATAAGAGCGGGATTTATCAATCCTGTTAAATTATAAAGTTTTGAATGGAAATATTTATTTCATTAATCGTTTAGGAGAGGTTAAAATATGGATTGGATTGTAGTTGCAAAATGTGATGAATGTAATAAAGAAAAAACATATGAAGTATCTGGAAATACTGTTCCCTATTCTATTGGTGATGCAATTGAACAATGCATCTGTGGAGGACAGTATTTAGTTGATGAAATACTCGAAGTAGGATGAGAAAAAAATATCAAATGAAATTTAATAATAGTAATACAATTGGTTAGTTAGTACTCGGAACTTCAAATTTTATATTATCCTTTTGACAAGAATACTTATTTTTTTAATATTTTATATATTATTACTCTAATATACTTTCGAGTAAGAAAATAAGAGATTAAAATCTCAAAGATAAAAATTTTGATTTTTTAATTGTTAAAACAATTACCAGCGATAAGTTTCATAGAAAATTGCAAAATAAAAATAGGATTGTTATCCTTTTATTTTTATAAATTAATTAAAAATAAATAATAGATCATCTTTTTTTTAGATGATTATTATTCAAAGACTATATACTTTAAGATAAAAATTAGTCTATAATCCAAAATATCTTAGGAACATAATAATAAAAAACTTAATTTAAGTAAATTCAAGTAAGCCAAATATAAAATTCGTTATTTACATTATATATCATAGGATCAAAAATGAAAAATGTTGTAATTTTATTAGTTGAAGATGAAAGTTTAGAAGCTAAAGAACTTAAACAAAAATTAGAAGACTTTGGTTATCAAGTTCCATATATTATTTCTAAATATGAAGAAATTGTAAAGAAAGCTTCAGATATAATGCCAGATCTTATTTTGATGAAAATATTCCTAAAAGAGGATATTGAATCTGTTAATAAAATTAAAAACCTTGATATTCCTTTTATTTATTTAACTGAATACTCTGAAAACCCCTTAATTTTTGAAAAAACCAAAATCACTGACCCTTATGGATATATATTTAAACCTTATAATAGCAATCAACTTAAATATACAATAGAATTAGCACTTTACAGGCATAAAAAGGAAAAAAAATTAAAAGAAAATGAAAACAAATATCGAAAAATATTCAACAATGATTTCGATATGATTCATCTCAATATAATAAAAAATGGCATTCCCGGAAAGTTCATAGACGTAAATAATGTAGGTATCGAAAGATTAGGTTACACATATGATGAATTTTTAACTATGACACCAACGGATATAACAGCACATGAAAACCGATCTGAAATACAAAAAAATGCTTTTAATATTTTTGAAAAGGGATATCATGAATTTGATATTATTCAACAAGCCAAAGATGGAAAAAAGATACCGGTAGAAGTTAAAAGTACTTTAATTGAATTAAATGGAGAAAAAGTAGTTTTATCAGTAACTCGTGATATTACAGAAAGTAAAAAAGCTGAAAAGGCATTAAAAGAAAGCGAGAAAAAATATAAAGATTTGGCTGAACTTTTACCACAAACAGTATTTGAAACGGATTTAAATGGAAATATCACATTTGTCAATCGTATAGGTCATCAAATTTTTGGTTATACTCCTGAAGAACTGAATAAAGGAATAAATATGATTCAAATTTTAGTTCCTGAAGATCATGCAAGAGCTATGAAAAATAATCAAAGGATCTTAAACGGAGAACGATTACCATTTGGAGAATTTACAGCACACAAAAAAGATGGAAGTACCTTTCAAATATTTGTAAATACTAATCCAATTATCCAAGAAGATAAAATTATAGGATTAAGAGGTATTTTAGTAGATATTACAGAACTAAAAGATGCAGAAAATAAAATTAAAGCTTCACTTAAAGATAAAGAAGTACTACTTAAAGAAGTACATCATAGAGTAAAAAATAATATGCAGATCATCTCTAGTTTACTCAACCTTCAGATAGATTATTTGAACAATGAAGATGCAATTGACGTCTTGAAAGAGAGTCAGAATCGAGTTAAATCCATGGCGATGATCCACGAAAAATTATATTTATCTGAAGATTTAACAGAAATAAACTTTGCAGATTATATTCAAAATTTGGTTTCAAACTTATTTTATTCATATAACATAAAAGAAAGCCAAATCAAACCAATAATTAAAATCGAAGATGTAAATTTGAATATAGAAACTGCTATTCCATGTGGTCTAATTATAAATGAACTTATATCTAACTGTTTAAAATATGCATTCCCCAATCAAATGAAAGGAGAAATTATTATAACTCTTAAATCAATAGAAGATAAGTTTGAACTTGTTATAAGCGATAACGGTATAGGATTACCAGAAAATATTAACATTAACAAAATAAAAACACTTGGTCTTCTACTAGTAAACAGTTTAACAGAACAAATTGATGGTAAAATATCAATCTACAGAAAAGATGGAACCCAATTTAAGATTATATTTAAAGAACTAGAATACAAAGAACGTATTTAAAAAAATAACATATATCTATTTATTTTTAGATTTTATCGTACATCTAGATTCTCTAAATAATCATCCTTTTGATTAAATTTTAAATCTATATCTTCAATAAATTCAATTTGCTTGACTATAGATTTAAAAGCACTTGCAAATTCTTCTTTTTAAAAACAATAACCTCCTCATGTCATTAAATAATTCAGGATGATACAATTCACCATAACGACCATATGATGCCCATTGACTTATTTTCATTTCATTATCATACCTCCAGCTATGTGGAAATAATGATATGAAATCCCAGTATAACCTTCTAGAGTTAGAGATGTGAAAAGTATCGTCAACAATTTAATCAATACAAACAAAAAAAATATAATTTTTATTTCGTCATAGGGCAATATGACGAGGTAATTATTTATTAATAATATTCGAAAATAAATCTTAGAGCTTATTTCCTTAAAGAAGAAAGATTGATAATTTGAACGATTAGGGTAATATTGAACAAAAATTGGATCTTACGCAAATTACTTAGTTTATTTGGATTAGGTGCATCATATGCAGCCGGTGTAGTTGCAGTAGGATTGATAGCAATAATTACAGTACTGATCTTTGCAATAATTGTTGGTGGAATCAATGTGCTATAAGGTGGAATCATTGGGGTTTTAATAAAAAGATAAGTTAAATTAATATTAGTTATTCATTTTCCCTGATTTAACACCTATTTTAGGAAATAATGATTTAACTAAAGCATCTTACTTTTTTTTAAACTTTTAGAAATCTTATTTTTAAAGTTACAAGTACTTCGGTAATATCTATAACAGTTAACCTTATATATAAAAAATTTTAATGTAAAAATTTATATATTAAAACACCTAACTTTTAGTAATACTAAAAGTAGGTTAATTAATAATGAATTATAAAATAATTTCGATGTGTTTAATATTAGTGATGATTGTAAGTGTTTTCCCTGCAACATTTGCTTCAAATGTATCTGCAAATTTTAATTCTATTAGTGATGACAATTTGTTTGACTAATAAATCGAGTATTAATTTATTTTCAAATTTCATCCAAATTATCGTATCATGTAAATGAAAATAGGTTTTAGGAGGTTGGATGTTTATGTATTCCAAAAAGGGGGCTTCTGTTTTTTTGTTTTAGTTCATTTTCTATTGTTTTGGTGACTGAGAAAACTAATAATGATATGAATGATTTTAGTCATTATACTACCGCGTCTAAGATTGCATATGCTGCTTCATGGAATTTGTTCAGGTTTTATGGTACTTTAGTACCTGGTAATATGGATTCCATGAGTGATGTGGCAGATTATTTCACACAGCTTGATCAAAGAGGTAATCAACAAGACAAAAGACCAGCTTACGTGGTTAATGTAAGTGTAGATGATTTACGGCCGGGTGATATTGTTCATGTTAAAAATAGATACAGTTTCGGGTCTAAGATTACGATTTAAAATAAATTCTTTAAATATTGGGTCCTGTTTTATGTCCATTTTTATCAGCTTTGGGTTTAGTTATAAGTATGTAAATTTCTTATAGCATAAAAAATTTACTATTAGTATTACTTATTACATAAACCCAAGGCAAAAAAAGCCTCGGGTGGGAATTGAACCCACGACCACGAGATTACGAGTCACGCGCTCTACCAAACTGCTACAATAGGCAAATGTCATAATATACCATCTCCATTTTGTAATTAACATTATATTCGAATGTTTTAGTATATATAAGTATACATAAGCCATGGATTTTTATTAGTATAATAATAAGAATTTTCATTATTAAACATAAAAATTTTATTATTTTCACACCATAAAAGTGAGTATTTTGTTACTCTTATAATGATTTTTGACATACTATAACATAAACAATTAATATTTAATTTCAATATTTTCTAGTGGAGATTTCATAAACAAAACAAATTTATTCCCCAATTCACTAGTTTTAGGATCTCTCCAATTTGTATATATAGAAAACATGTTGGTACTTGAGGTTTCAAATAAATTTCGATTATATAAATCATTCCATATAGCTTTAAAAAAGACTTCTTGCCCATCTAATTCAGGAAATGCGTATTCTATAAGTTCAATTAGGGTACTGTGGTTATCAAGTGGTTTTTTGTTTATATTTTTAAGATATTTATTAGGATTATGGATAAGCAATAAAATTTTCATATGATAAACTGTGAATGAATCAATCAAATTTAGAAACATTAATTGCATATCTTCTTCTATTGAAGTTTCTAAAGCTGAATTTAATACGGCATTACGTAATGCTTCAAGTTTTTCTTCTTGATGATTACGAGTAGCTATCTGAGTAGCTTGAATCAAAATAGTAATAAAATTTGGATTTTTAACAAGATTTTTAGGTTGTAATTTATCTATTTTTTTGCCATGTTCTTTGACAGTCTCATTCAATGAAATTATCCATTTATTTTGTCTATCTACAATAGAAGGGAGTATTAATTCCAATAATATGGGTAAAGGACCATTAGGTATAAATGAAGAAAGAGCTTTGAATAATAAAAGAATTGAATCATCCATATTGAATTTTAAATCTTCTTCCACTTCTTTAAGATCGTTTAAGTTTTCTCCAGACATATAATAAATTATTGTAAATTTTTAATATAAAAATATGTTTTTTAGATTAGTTTCCAATGCTATGACTATAATGCTAAAAAGACAGTTGGCAAGTTAAATTAAAAATTATTTAGGATATGTCAGTTTTTTTCCACATCCTGGACAATATTCTGGTCTTTCACGTAACGGCGTTTTACAACCAAGACATATTAATGGTGTATTATTGTTTTTTTTAGTTTTGGGTATTACAGCGTGGCCAATAAGTCCAATTAGTCTTCCAACAACCCCTCCTGCACCTCCTAGAAGCGCACCTACAATCCCACTGGATAATGCTGCTATTATTCCACCTATAACTGCAATTAAAATTCTGGTTGTTATTGAATATTCCGGAATAGTCAATGCTACCCAAATAACAAATAATAGACCACCTAATCCCATTAAAACAGCACCAGTCATCGCACTTGTTTGTACACTATCCTCTTCATTCGCAGGATACAATATTCCTGTAAACAATCCCGCTACAAATGCGGTTAATACAATCAAAGCCCCAGGATATAAAAAATAAATCCCAAATGCAAATATTATTCCGGCTACCAATCCTATTCCAAACGCTTTAGTAGCTCCTGGACTCATTTCTTTTACTTTATTCACTCTTTCATTCATCTAATTCCTTCTTTAAGGTATTATAATGAATACCATTAGATTATTCCTTAATTTCCTCTAATTTAATGTTCTCATAATCATTTCAGCTGTATTGCTATCTTGGTCTGTATAATCTGTAATGATATAATAATTACCATTTTTCTCAAATGACCACATAAAAATGATTAATTTTGGATTACTACCATAATTAGTAGTGAAATTATAAATTAGTCCATTATAATTTGTAGTGTTAGAAAACATCATACCTGCTTTTATATCTTTTGAAGCAAGAGCATAATCATTAACATTAATATATTTTGATATTGTTATTGTACTACCTTCAGACGCGGGGCCATATAAAGTCACAGTCATCGGTTCTGTACTATTTACATCATGAACAGTATAATTATCTCCTGGAAAATTAAAAGACATCCCTGATTGATTAAAAGAACCTGCATTACTCGTACAGCCACTAACAAAAATAACTACAACCAACACTCCTAAAATTCCCATTAATGATATTTTATTATCCAATCAAACCCCCCCAAAAGCTAGTATTATTATTTTAATTAATAAATATTATCATTTTTATAAGCATATGTGAAAAACGTCACCAAACTCTTGTTTTTACTTAAATACCTTTCTATTCAACGGTCATAGAAAGTATTAAGGTTAATTATTAACTGATACAAAATTGGGGAGATTAATGTCATTTTGGAAACTAGAAAAGAATAGTATTAGAGAAAATAATACTGAATCTGATTTTTTATTGAAACCATCCCATTTATAGTTAAGAACGTAATTTA
>PLXT01000022.1:0-16053 GCA_003151535.1 Methanobacterium sp. | reverse complement strand
AAACTTTTCGTACTTAACTATAAATATATTTACAAGATTTTTATGCCATCGTATCCCTGAAAGAACATTTAATATCCGAGGACACTATTTCCCAGTCTGTTCGAGATGTACTGGATTCTATATTGCTGCTTTTTCATATTTCATTTTTGTTTATTATTTTTATGTGCAATACACATTTATGCTTATCATTCTAGCAATTTTAATGTTAATTCCAACCTTTGTAGATGGTTTTACTCAATTTGTTGGATCAAGAAAAAGTAACAATATTTTACGATTATTTAGTGGCTTAATGGGGGGCGTTGGACTTGGTATTTTAATTAAAGCTGTTAAATGGATCATTTTAACTGGTGTTCATTAATGATAATGGTAAAAGGGGGAATATAAATGACTAAAACTTGTTCAAATTGTAAAACGGATAATCCTGATAATTCAGCATTTTGTCAGAAATGTGGCACAGAATTAAAAGAAGTAAAAAATCCAATAAAATATACCGCAAAAAGTGGAAGTGGAATTGGTGGATTTTGGAATAAACAAAGTAAGAATGGTAAAATTGCATTAGGTGTTGGTGTTTGTTGTTTAGGGCTCATAATAATTATTGCTATTGCTGGAATGATGTCTCCTGATAATAATACATNNACATCTACATCAAATAACTCAACATCAACTACAAATACATCCACGCCAGCAACCACAGATACATCCACTCCAACATCAACTACCTCCTCTCCAACTAAAACAACTATAAGTGCTTTAATGGGTTCTTCTGTGGCTTCTGGGACCAATGTAGAGGTTTCTGGAGAAGTATTACAAAGTGGTGATGGATTTTTAATCATCGAAGATGGCAATTTCAATGATTTATATGTCACTTTAGGCAGTTCTAATACAAAAACAGCTTATGAAAATCAAAATGTTACAGTGATTGGAACTGCGGCTGGTCCATATGATTATACTACAGTTACTGGTGCTGATAGAAACATTCCAAGTATTGATAATGCCATAGTACAGTAAATATAAAAAAATATTTGTCAAAAAGGTGTATAATGATTTATGTGATATTTATCATTTTATACCCTTTTAAATTGAGAATTATATATTTTAGAAATTTTTATCTTTTATTTTTTGATAGAATCATAAAAAAAATAAATTGGGGGATGTAAATATGGATAAATTAAATGCAGTCCTAATAATCGCTGTAATAGTTTTAATAGGCATTTTAGGTGCTGCATTTGGATATATGTTCTTTACAAATAATATAAATAAAAATGGGAATAATACCACATTAAATCAAACAAATGGAACGAATATTACCAATCAAACTAATAATACTATCCCATACAGTTCAGAATATATAAGTTTCAGTAAAGCAAAATCAATAGCAAAAAGTGATGCAGGTAGCGGAGTAGTAACAAGTGATCCCATATTAATAAAGGCCCAGAATGGAGATGCAGTATATTATAGTACCTATACGTATAACGGAGCTAACATTGGAGGAATATTCATAAATGCTAAAACAGGAGCTGTTCTTAGTAATCAACAAAATATTCCAACGACTACGACAAATGATAATTCAAACTACGACAATAGTTATGGTAACAGTAACAGTGGTAGCAACAACTATAATGACAACAATTACAATCAAGAACCTGATCAAAATAGTACAAAATAGTACATAGTATAGGAAATCATTCATATTTTTTGAATTGAAATTTTGAGACTAAGAGTCGATAAAAAATAGAAAAAATAAGATTTAAGAGATTATCTATTATTTAAAAACAACAGTATGGTGATATAAAAGTGATAATAATAAAAGAAGGTGATTAGATCATGATCTATAAGAACCTATACAGAATGCATCAAAAAACCCTTTTCTCTTATTCTGAATCGTTAAGTCAAAGTGTCGCCGAATATATAAAGGTATAGGTTGCTAAATTTAGTTTTAAAGGTCATTATTTATCTATGTGTTTATACAGTTGGGGATAGTTGTACATACTTATTTATGATAGTTTAGAATGTTTTAATATCAAATTTACTTTTATTACAGAATATTGGTTTAATGCACATAAAATATAGTTAATTTAATACACCTTCAGTTACCTAAATATTGGACCTCAATAATGCAAGTATAAATTATATTTTAATACAAATATATTTGGATGAAAAAACATTATAATGGTTTTAAATAAATTAAGTATATGACTGAAAAGTTTTATATCGAATTGGATGAATTATTTAGTTCATTTGTTTTAATTCTCAATGAATATCAAAAATCAGAAATTTTACAGGATTATTTTTTTGAATTATTTAAGTCTTCATTTTATGCTAAACTTATTGACAAATTTTTTAGCAATTTAACTCCAAAAAACCTTGAAGAATATGAATTATCAACAGCTACACGTGAAAAAATAGAGAATAGCTATAAAGATGTCCAAAAAGATGTACACTTAATTATTCACATGGATTTTTTCCAAGAAATGAAAAAAATTGATGCAGAATATTATGATAATTTTAAGGTAAGATTGGAAAGTGATTTTCCAAAACTCCTTAATTTAATAACGCAATTGGAAAAAGAAATTGATATGAATCGATATGAAACGTATTTAAGAGATAAAAAGGTTAAAATCAATGAATCTGGAAGGAATGATACAGATTTAAATTCAAAAATAATGACAACAGTGATA
Organism: Methanobacterium sp.; assembly: GCA_003151535.1. GTDB lineage: Archaea > Methanobacteriota > Methanobacteria > Methanobacteriales > Methanobacteriaceae > Methanobacterium_B. The sequence continues at coordinate 13,375 of PLXT01000022.1, read as the reverse complement.
GCAGCTAATATTAAGAAAAAAAATAGATTTCCATCTGGCAAAGATATGGATAAATTAAAAAATGGTCTTGCAAACAAATTGATACCAGATATTGCTCAAGTTTGGTTTGAATCACTTAAATCTCTTGGTAAAGAGATGTTAACAGAACAAAAAGAGTATAGGGAAGAATTCGAATTGATTTTATATGATGATTGGAAGGAACCTTTAGATTTATTAGAGTGTTTAATTAGGGTTTCTTTGGATACTGTTGATAAACACAGGAAAAAGATTGTCCAACAAGGCTTTAGGGAGGATATTAAATTTAATGCTCTTATAGGGATTCATGCTAGGGCTTTGCGAATAGCTAATGAAGTTCTCTCTTTATTAAAGGCAGGATTTCCTGATGGTGCTAATGCTAGATGGAGAAGCATACATGAGTTAGCAGTAATTTCTATTTTTTTATACAATAACGATAATGTTATCTCTCAAAGATATTTAGAACATGAAACCATAATGAGATACAAAGAAGCTTTGATCTATCAAGAACACTGCGAAGAATTAGGTTATCCGCCACATGAAGTAGAATTTTTGGATAAACTGGAAGAAAGAAAAGATAATTTATGTAATGAATATGGTAAGAATTATTTTAGAGATTGGGGATGGATACCAAAAGATAAAGTGAAAAAACAGTCTTTTACAGAATTAGAAAAACATATTGGGCTTGATAGGTTTCATCCATTTTTTAAATTATCATCTGCACATGTTCATGGGAGTTCAAGAGGTCTTTATAGTTTAGGTTTAAGGAATGATTTTCAGAATAAAATATTAAGTGTTGGAGCTTCCAATTACGGTCTTGCAGATCCAATTCAAAATGTAGCAATTTCTTTAATGCATGTTACTAATTGTATATTAAATTTTAAACCTGATTTTGAAAGTTTAACCATAATAAAAATAAACCTTTATTTTATAAAAGAAATTGGAATGAAAGCAGTTGAAGTTCAAAAAGGAATAGAAAAACGAAGTGAAGAATTAGATAATATCAAAAAATAGCAAAACATTTTACAGATCCATCTATATAAAACGTATAATTTAAATAAATTATTTTAACAGAAACTTTGCAATATCTAAAACATCTTAAATTAACAGCATCTTTCAGTAGAGGACATACTATCTTCTTCATGTATGAATAAATGAATGTATCTATGAGTAAACGAATAGCTTTAAATGTTAATGCACTTATGAGATCTTTGATCTATTAGGAACGTGGCTAAACCCATTAGTTCAAACTTTTTTTATTATTTTGAATTATATAGGCTAGCTGTAGATATATCTACAAATTTATCGTGAACTAATCTTAATATTAAATACTATGACAATAGCATGTTTCTATATAGTTTGGGGTAGGTGTACATACTTATTTATGATAGTTCAGAATGGATTAATATCAAATTTATCCCTTATTAAGAACTATTGGCCAAATGGATATTCTATTATTCAGTTTTAATATAAATTATTTACAGATTTACAACAACTATGATCAAAGAAACTACAATTTTCATACTTACATCTTTAATTCTAACATTGCTTCGTAATTTTTCAGGGCAACCATGGCACCTAAGACTATGTAAAGTACTGTGATTCCTATTGGGAGGCCTCCACCTACTTCTAGATTAGGTTGAGTGCTTATAACAACACGGAGAATAACTCCTATTGTACCTAAAATTGAAGCTCCAGCATAGCTCCAAACTTTCCGTTTTCTACAATAATAAATAAAAACAATGTTAAGAATAATTAGTGGAGATACAAGGGTAATTGCTAGTAGTTGAACTTCAAAAACACTATTTACAACAGTAACTATTAGCGCAAGGATAATTGCAACTAAAAATACCTCAAGAAGAACTATAGAAGTTCCCATGTTGACGCTCAAACTTTCAGTTCCGGATTTCATTTTTCCACACCTTCTATTATTTGATAATACTATAGGAACATTTTTACTTAAAATTTTTTATTTATCTTATTCTCATATGCACTCTATCTCAATAGAGATATGTTCAGTTATCCATACATTTATTTCTACATATGGAGTTGATGAGTATGAGAGTGAGTGAAGGAGTACCCAAAGGAAGAATTGCAGAACTATACCATCCTGAAATGTTCCAGGAACATGAAGAAGTCATAGTATTTACAAGAGATGAATTCAATCGCTTTTACAACTCTATGCAGGATCAGATAAACTATATTAATAACATGAACCTGTTCCTTGATAGAAGTGAAGACTGGAAATTATTAGGATATTGGCCAAAACTAATGGAAAAAGTACAGATCCTAGACGTGAATATGGACACAATATTAATAAAAGAACCATCACTACAAACCTATCTAGATGCATCAATCTATAACACAGTTAAAACTTCTCATAAAAACCATACAGTATCTAAAAGGAAAGTCGAAGTACAATCAACACTTCCAATTTAATTAAAAATTAAATAGGAAATAATAAATTCTAGTTTTAAATGATTAATTCTTGGGGAATTATATAGATCATGACCCTGAAGATATCGATGGAATATTAAATAAATATATAGAAGAACACTTAAAAATCATGAATGATACTATTCATTTTGATACGGAACTTAAAAAAAGTACAGATCCTGCAGAAATAGGTTGGAAGTTCCCAACTGAACATATAGTACCTCTTTTACTAAAACAAACATATGATTCTCAAAAATTATTGAAAAAATCCCAAGATAATTTAAATATATTGACAATAATTTTAATTCTTTGTACAATAGTTTTAGCGGTTTTGACAGGATTATTATATTTCAAAGGATAATTTAAGGCAGGATTAAATAGGAAAATATTTCGTAGTAACTCCGAATAATATTTGTTAATTTTCCAGTAAAAATATTTAGTATGAAAAATAAGTACCAATGTGATAATTATTTGGGAGTTGGTTTGATGGTTAAACAAACAGAAGAAGAATTTATATTACATTTAGAAGAACAGATTGGATTTCTAACAAGACGTGCAATGGAATATGATAAAGGAATTGAAAGCGAAGCTAAACAAATGACAAATGTACTTCGGGCTTTATTGTACGATAAAGGAAGAACTGTTTCATTATTAACCCATCTTAATAAAAAAGATATATTATTTTATGATACTACAAATGATTTAGATCCTAAAAATATACTAGGTCAATCTACATTGACATGTATGGAAATGATAATAGGAGAAGGGGCAATGTGTAAATATAGTCCATATCTAGAAAGTAGTCCAATTAAGGATAATAAAGTTCCATTTGATATTTGGTGGAATAAAAAAGTAATCAAAGATATGCAAGGCAATATATTCTCAAGAAAAGACCTGGTTCTTTCTGTTGTTCATAAAGATGGTGGAACTCATATTGATGCTGAATTAAATCCAGAATATAACGATTTAACTCGGAATAATTCATTAGGAGTTACATATGAACTTGAAAATAGTAGCGGTGACATACCAGGTATAGAATTAGCTAGTGTTCGTCAAATTACTTATGAAGTCTTAAAAACATTAAACGATGAATTTCCAGAATTATTTAGAGAATATAATCTTAATAAAACTTCAAATCAAAGAATTTACAAAATACCTAAAAAAAATATTCATCACGAATGTGAAAATGATAATGAGCTAAGTGTTAATTGTTTAAGAAAATATCTTAATGAATCTCAAACAGTTGAATATTGGATTAACATTATCAAATCTCTTGGAGTTGAAATAGGTCCAATGGGTATGAATATGATTCCAAGGGATATTGAAATGTTAAAATTAACTGACATTAACACAATTGAAGATTTAAATAAATTATTAGAAAACTCCAAAGGATGGGGTGAAAAATTTTTAGATGAAATGTATAATAATATATGGGGAGAAGGAGTTAGTAAAGGATGTTCTACAGATAGACATGGAATAATTACCTATTTTTTGATAGCTAACTATCCTGATATTTTTACCAATAAAGTTTTAGATGAAGATTTTGGTTATGGGCTTCCGCAGAGAACTACAGAACCAGCAAAAAAATATAATCCTAAATATCAGAATAATTAAATAATCCAAAAATTTACTGAATTGTTGTTTGTATTTGGGATTTACAAAAGATTTCTTTGTTCATTTTACTGAACAATAGTTTATTAAAGGAATTGTTCAGTAGAAAGAATAACAATTGTTAAAAATTTAATAGGAGTTTTAAAATGCCATATAAAGATTTTCTTGAGAATTATCCTTTGTATAAATCATTTAAAGTTAATTCCTTCAAGTATATCAAGTATTAAACTTCCTAGTATCAATTTATTTTGCGAAAACTGCGATTCAATACAAACATTTGTATATAAATATAAAACTGATCGTTATGGTGATCATTATGTAAATAGGGGGATTCTAGAAAAAAGTCCTCTTTCTAAACAAGCCACAGAATACCCTCAAAATCCTTCAGTAACTAACCCGTCATCTGGAGAGATATTAAACATAACTTATAATTGTGCAGGTTGTAATGAAGCCATCCAGTACTATACTGTTAAAATAAGTGATAATAATGATTATTTGATGAAAATTGGTCAATTTCCACCATGGAATATATCAATAGATAAAAATCTTAAAAAAATACTAAAAAAATATAAAATTATTTATAAAGAAGATAGATAGAATTATCAACCTTACTTCTGTTTTTGACATAAATTATTATCAAATTAGTATTAATATTATATCGTATTCTTTATTATATCCTCCATTCTTAAATTAAGATTCAGATTAATACTACTTATATTTTTATAATTACTTTTCACGTTCATAGAAAAATAGGAGTTGGATATGAGAAGATAAAACAAAATTAAATAGAAAAAAGTAGTCCAAAGAGGAAGATCATCCTGAATCTTTCTAACTTAGAATATTATTAAATAAACATAGACAATTATTTCTACTTTAAACATTATTAAAGGAGGATTCAATATGGAATTTACAATTTTATTTCCAACCTATTGCGTCTATTTTTAAATCCCATATCCTCTATGGTTAAGAAAATCATTATCTTGTATTTCCAAACTATTGAGTCTATTTTAAACGCTGCTAGTCATGTGGGAACACAATTAAATTTCATTACCTTATGTGGACATAAACGATCTATTTTCCTACTTTTTTTATTTTTTGTAATACTATTAATTGTAATGAAAAAAACATGAATGTTTTGGAAATTTATCAAATCCTTTAGTGTTTTAGTAAATGTTTTGTCACTCTACAGCAAATACAAGAAAGTATCCATAATATGATCAAGAAAATGCGAGAATAGAATAGAATAGAACACGAATATACAAAATTCATAAATACTTTCGCAAATACCTTATGCTCAATATTTTCACACTTTAATTTTCCAAATAATTTGAATTCAAAAAAATTTATTTTTTTATGTTATTGTAGTTAAGACTCATTCCCAAGTATGAATTTGTAATTTGTTGAATTTTTTCTTTGTCAATTTTTGTATTTATTTGGAGTTTATTGACTTTGTTAGGATCTTTATTTAATCTAATATTAACAACAGATGGATCTATGACCTTTAATTTTTCGTTTAATTTTTTCTCGATTTGGTCTATTTGTATTTGAATATCTTTTGTTGTAGGATTTTTTACATTTTCTTTAATTTTTTTAGGAAGGTTCTGGATTTCATTTAACAGTTGGTTTATAAATGCTAAATCTCTTTTCAAATAATTCATTTTCATTTTCAATGTTAATGGAGAAGAATTATCATTTATCTTCGTTTTTTTATTTTCTTTAAAATTTACTTGGGGGTTAATAGATTTACCACAGTAAAAACAGAATTTTGCATTATTCTCATTTTTTTTGCCGCATTCAATGCAAAAAACCATTATTAAATCCTCCTTTTCCTAAAATTAGTATATTCTATGTTTTCAGCAATCATATTTCTAGAAAAGATTAGTCCAAGTAGTCTAGTAAGTTCTTGTTCAAACTTTATGCTAATATCTCCTGCGCCACTTGTAGCATGTGCAATTTCATGGATCAAAGTTCCACTATATGATTCTATATTCCTTAACTGGCTTCTTTTTATTATAATTCTACCAGTTGAAAGCTCCCAAATTCCATTTGCTTCCACAAAAGATCCTACTTCCTTTCTCATAGTTTCTGATATAATAATTTCATTGATATTATCAGGTTCACCACCAATTAACTTAAAAATTTCATTAGTATGAGAAAAAACTTCTTTTTCATTTTCATCAAGTTCACTAAAATCGACAAATTTGAATTTAAAACTATTATCATATTCTTTATAAAATTGTCCTAAATCTCTAATATCATTACCATTAATATCAGTAGTCTGTTTAATCTTCTCTTTTAAATTAGAAGGTATAGTGATTAAATCGTATCCCCCATATCTAGCTTCATTTACCATTTTTGGATCTTGTATTAACTCTTCTGATGTTAAAAAAACAACCTCTTCTGATGCATTTAATCTTTTAACTGCATGTTCTTGAACATCAAGCCATTTTAATTCATCATGCATTTCCCCAAGTGAGTAATTCTTTAAATCATTTACTATTTTTTGGGCAATTTCTTTGCTTTCTGAGTTTAATAAGATTGATTTAACTCTATCTGAATATGCACTACGCCCAACATTTGTCCTTTCCCTATTTAATGCTTTTTTTATCTTTTTTGTAAGTGAAGTAATATTATAACTGAACATAAAATTTTCTTCTTCAGCTACTTTTACTCCATTTACATATATTCGAGCTTCTCCACCTTTCTTATCTAGAACATCTCCATATTTGGTTTCTTCTATTTTTTTTTCTCCAGAAAATTTCAAAAAATTGTCTTTGGCTTTGTGAATGTCTTCATCTGTTAAATTTTCCAAAATAAATTCTGTACCACTAAAATTAGGCTCTTTACTCGGAGAAATATATGCATGAAGAGTTAATAAATCTTCAAAATCATGTTTTCGGGATTTATAGACTTTAATATTCCCATATTTTGATTTAATTAAAACTTTTATACTTTTCCTGTCAAAAGTTGCTAAAGCATCCTTTAGTCCTATACCAAATTTACCAATAACTTGAGGATTTTTTAGCTTTTCATCATTTTCATTTTGTGTTAAATGCTCATATTTAAGTCCTCTACCATAATCACGTATGTGCCATGTTTTATTTTCATCCTTAAATATGTCCATACCTTTAGATCCTGTTAATATTTGCTCATCTATTGCATTTGCAATAATTTCCCTTATACCATGATATACTTCCCAATTTTCTAAAATTTTTTCAATATTTAAATCGAACTTTTTCATTGATTTTAAATCTTCATCATCTAATTTTTTAAAATGAGGAGTTTTTTGGTTATGTTCAACTATTTTAGATGAAGATTCCGAAATTATATCAGGCTTAATTTCAATATTATCTTCTATTTTTTCTTCAGAATCTTTTAAAACTAATTGAGAGCCACATTTAGTGCAAAATTTTGCAATGTTAATATTTTTAGCATTACATGTTTTACAGGAGATTAGATTATTTTCTAAGTGAGACTCTCTTTTTGCTTTGAGTATTTCATTTATTTCTTTACTTGACACCATAAAAATCATCTTTAAAGATTATTCAACGGTTTTAGATTTGATTTCATCTTGCTTGTTTTATCTTTAATTATGGAATTTACACCTTCAAGATCTCCTTGCATCGCTTGAATTAAATATTTGAACGATTCTTCTTTTTTAAAAGCGGTTTTAGGGAGATTAAGTTCTTTTGCACAAGAATAATATTTTTTCTCCAAGTAAATATCATCTAAATTGCTAGTTAATTTGGTAATACGTGGTATCAAACCCGGAGCTAAGATACAAGTGTTTGGCCAATACATATTGCTATTTGATAAGCCACTTAAATCAATGTTAATTACTTTTAAATAATTGTCTAATGATGTTAAATCATCCTTTTTATCTTGATAAACATTAGCCATTGAAAGCAATATATTCCTATATAATCCCCAATCGCCCCTTTTTCTATAATTAATTGCATATTTATCTAATAATTTAAGGGCTAAATCATATTTCAAATTTTTATCTTCCACATTTTGTTCTTTTAGTAACTCATGGTATTTTTCCAAAGGAAATACATATAAATATTGAGACTTATGATAATATACGATATGATCATTTTCCTGGACTAAATTACTTCCTTCAGAAGTCAAAACATAATAAGAAGCAGAGAAATCAGTTTTTATCATTTCTTCACTTAGATTATTTTGGATACGTTGAATTAATTCTTTTTTTCTTCCAGAAACTTTTAAATCATGTCTTTTTAAACTTTCCTTTAAATCATTAACTGTTGCTTTTTCCAAAATATAAGATAAGTTAGATTCTTTTAAATGATTATTTTGAATTGCTTCTTTCAATAATAGGTGAGCATCAGATTCATATTGGTATTTAAAGTATCCTGGAAAATTAGTTCCTACCCTATGTCCATTAGCTCTTTCTAAAAATATAATATATACAGGTTCCAAATCAAAACTTGCTTTAGTATTTAATTCATTTTTTAATTTATTTCCACATTCAATACAAAAATTTGAACTATCATCGTTTTTAGTTCCACAATTTTGGCAATAAACCATATAATCCCCTTTTTTCTATTTATTATCATCCAACGCAACTAACAATAAAGTACTAATTATTCAATTTCTTCCAATTTTTAAAGAATAGTTTAAAGTATTTTTCGCATACATTTAAGTTGTTCTTTTTTGTAAATAGAACTTTTTTTACTTCCAAATTACATTCAAACTTATTTAATAATTCGATTATTTCTGCAGGAGCTTCCTTAGCAATCAGAATATGGTATTTAATAACTAAAGCTTAAATTTTACTATATGCCTGACAAGATTAAGATATATTCACCACAATTATCTATATGATATTTAAAGTTTAATGTGAATAATAATTAGTTAAAAGACTGTTCCACTAGATATCTACACAATAAAACTGAGATCATTGAAACCACACTATTCATATCTAACAGGAGCTAGATGGAAATGATGCTGGATTAACATTGACTAAATAATTTTAGACCTATAAAACAATATAAACCTACTATAGAACTTCAAATGATTATGTATGAGCACTTATATTAATTATGGATCATAGCAGGGGATATCCGTTTTGATGATCTGAATAAGTTAAGGAACATCTTGGACCAATCAAATATATTAGTGAAACAAACTTTACATTGGATTAGATTAACTTTTATTTTATTAATATGGTTAAATGTTCTGACCAATAATACAAAGTGTGGAAATTCACTCATTGCTGACCCAGAATACACAAAAAGAAGGAATGTTTAATATAGATATTGGAAATACTCCTTTTTGAGATTATTTTCAAAATTCAGTCTAACAAAAGGAGTTAGTTGATTTGTAAAATGAACATACTCAAACTATGTTCATTTCCTTCTACTGATAGATAAATCTTTAAAATTACATTAAAAATAAACTAAACTTTAATGAAACTTACTTATTCAATATTATGAAAATAGAAACTTTTACAGAGGATTGTAATGAATTTGTTAATAGAATGGATAAACTTCATTGTTAATTCTATGAATACTAGGGAAATAGCAATCATAATATGGGTGATTGTATTTTTAATTATAATTTTTATTATTAAAAATACAAGAAAAGCTATGTTTAATCTTTTTAAGAGTTTTTTTTGCACAAAATTAATTTTTCCATTTATTGGGATGACTCTATATATCTCTTTAATTTCATATTTATTATCCCAAATAGGTTTACTTAATTTAAGTCTCATTAAAGATGTTATTATCTGGTTTATTATTGGAGCAATTCCATTATTTTACAAAACATCTGAAATAAATAAGAAATATAAAAATTTTTTTAGAAATAGTATCTTTGAATTTATCAGCATAACAACTATTATTAGTTTTATTTATAATTTCTATACTTTTAATATTATTATTGAATTAATATTAGTTCCTATAGTACTCATTCTAACACTTTTAATAGTTGTATCTAAAACCAATGAAGAATATAAAAACGTTGGAAAAATGTTTAATATATTCTTGACACTTATCTTTCTTGGTTTGTTTATAATTTTCATACATTATCTATTAATAAATCTGAACGGATTTATCAACATAAATACTGTAATTATCTATATATTACCTGCCATTTTAACAATTTCGTTATTTCCTTATATCTATGTATTTGCATTGTATATGGAATATGATACATTTTATTTACGATTGAAAGTAGTAGTTGATGATTCAAATGTATATAATCAAGTATTTAAGAAAGTGTTAAAAAAATATAAACTTGATTTCTTTGGATTAATGGCTTTTTTATCTGAGTTCAATATTTTTAATATACGTGACAAAAAAAATGTTGAAAAGGAAATATTAAAGGCAGAAAAAAGAGTAATTAAGAAAAATTTAACCGATTTTACTAAAATACCTAATTTAACACTTAGCTTATTCTATTCAGTGTTTAATATATTTGAAAATAAATTTGTAAACTTCTATAAACAAGCATATCTAAAAATTGAGGATAACTCTACTGATACAACACTTAATGTAATGTTCTATGATGATGATGAATTAATTGGTGAAATAATCAGCTTTACAACCATAGATAGAAATATAAAAGGTATGCGTACTGTTTCAAAAGAAACTACGATAATAGCGGGGCAAAATGCAGTAGGAGATTCTAATGAAGTATCTATATGGTCATATATATTCATTGATGATAACGATAGAGGTGAAAAAATGATTATTAGTATTGATTTTGATCCGATATATCAAACAACTTACAACATAATCATAAATACTTTAATTATTAAGCAAAATCCAAGCGCATAAAATTAATTTATTTTCTTTTTTTAATTCAGCTATTAATTAAGTGTCTGGAGTTGTCAAATTCGACTATCTGTATTCATAATAGTTAATAAAGAAATAATACATCAACATTGAATTATTTAATTTTTAACATAAAACTAATATTTTTCTAAATTTCCGATTATTGTTAATTTTAATATTATCCGTATAATTTGAAAACTATTAATCTACACTTCTTTACATCAAAGAAGCGTTACAATCTATTTTTAATATTATTACTAAATAGTTACTTCGTCATACTGCACATTACGAAATTATATTTTTTTTATTTGTTGTTTGTTAAATTTATTTGTATACTTTTCAATGCTCTAACTCTAGAGGGTTATACTATTGATTTTCATATCATTATTTCCACTTTATAATAGGGGTTTGATCAATATGAGTTTAAATTTAAAATGCTATGATGTCTGATGATATTTGAATTCAGTAGAAAAGTAATTATGTTAATGTTTTAATTATTAAGATTAAGAGGAGGTTCAAGTTTATGCGATATAATCCGGTTATATCTATAATTTTAGGGGCAGTTCTGATCATTGTATTATTTTTTAGTTTTGTCATAATTATAGGGTCAAATTTTAATAATGGAGTTGTTTCAACCGTATTCCTTATTATTGGTACATTAATTCTACTTGGAGGCGGTTTTATTGCCACTTACTTCGCTAAGGACAGGAAAATAAGATATGGTATTTATGTAGGGATTATATTTGCTGTTCTTGAAATAACTGCAGTGATTAGTCATGGTTTAGTAGGATACAGTGGTATTTTTATAGTTATATTCATCTTTGTGCTTTTTTTATTACTTACTGGTATTGGCGGGTTTGTTGCGAAAATGACTGAGAGAAGTAACAGACAATTGTTTAAAGAAAAACATTTGAGTAATGGATTTAGCCCTATCTTAGCTGTTGCTGTTGGATTAGTTGTTGCATATATTATTGCTATATTGTTAGAGTTAATTACAGGCACATATCTAACACATATTACTTCTTTTGGGATAGTTGATTTTATAATTGGAGCCACTTCTGTTGTAATTGGAGCTTTTGTAACTACATTTCTAAGTAAAGAAAAAAAGATACAATATGGAATTTATTTAGGAATAATTATGATAACAATCAGTTTATTAAACAAATTATATCTGAGCAGTATACATTATCCCCATTTCCATGAAAATTATCTTATCTTTATAGGTGTAATTGTAGGATATCTTTTGTCTGCAGTTGTTGGGAGTTATATTGGAGTAATAGTAGTCAAACGATTAAAAGGGGATACAACAAAAAAGTAAATTATCTGAAATCTACATCAACTTTTAAGGACCGATTATTCCATTTTCAGATTTATACAATTTTTTCTAATTTCTTAAAAATATTTTGTTACTTATTATATGCTCTCTATCTCAATGTGGATATATTCTAATTTTCATATGTTTATCTCCACATAGTTGGAGGGAATATTATGAGGTTAAGTGTAATTGAAATGAAAAAGGATGAAAGTATTTTTTATAATCTTGGAGTGTTTAAGGAACATGAAGATTTAATAGTATTTAATATGCACGAGTTTCTAGATTTCTATGCTGAAATAGAAAAAAGATTGCTATGTATAAAAAATATAATCCAAGATGAAGGTTCAGGGGATCCATTACAGGCTATCAAATTTTTAGATCCGCATCTTGAATTATTAGAAGCTGAAGTTGAAGAGTTATTAGATTTTGATGTACAAACAACACTAGAATCATTCAATAAAACAGAAGAAACAAAAACATATAAAACTGACAGTAATCCTGAAAAAGAGGAAATACAGTGCTTAATAGGATTGTAAATTAAAGATACTTTAAATTTGTTAATTAATCAAACTTTTAAGTATCGCTTTACCTTTGTTTTCAGGTTTATGCACTTTTTCTATATATTTTTCTTGAACATCTAGCATTCTATGAAGATTTTTAACCTGGTCCTTTAATTGATCTCTTTCATTTTTAACTTCGTTTATTAAATCTCCGAGTTTGTCAAAGTCTTCTTTACGTAATATTTTTACGAATTCATCTGCTTGGAATGGGTTGTTATTTTCTAATCGTATTATATATTTCTCATATTGAAATTTACGTTCTCTCATCTTTTTATCAACAATTACAGTAATATCTTTACATTTCATTATCCTTGCATNNAATTATAGATATGTTACGATTAATGTTAGAGCAGCTGAAAAGTAATCCATAAAATAAATTTTGGTTTGAAAATTAAATCAGAATCTTCAGTACCTGAAATCATTAAATCAGGAATTAAACTAACAGAAAAACCATTAGAAGTAGATTGGTTTAAGTAAATGTATTGGAACATTATTACCTAAGAAAGTCATTTTTATTAGTATGAAAAATAACTATAAGTAGTGATAATATGGTCAAAACAATTGAAAAAGAAGAAAATCGATTGGATATCAAAGTTGAGGAATATTTTGTTGCATTTTTAGATATTCTTGGATTTAAA
>PLXT01000044.1 GCA_003151535.1 Methanobacterium sp. | reverse complement strand
AAGCTGTTCTAAAAGCGCATACTCTTTCTTCATGAAATATTCATTAAACGACTTCATAATACTCCTATACTCATAATAACATATAAATGTATCATATTAAACAATTAAATAACTATAACGACCAAAAAAATTAAACCCATACACATAAATTTTGAAAAAACATAAGGTTTATAGAAATTTTCTTTAGTTAGTTAATATTACTAATTTTTAAATTATTTTTATTAAATTTTATTAAATAACTCCAATATATTCTAATATTTTTTTATACCCATAAATCTTGCATAGATACCCATATAAATGGTTATAATCCTGATTTTATTTTAATGATTTTAATGGTTTAGGAATACATTTAAATAATATAAAATTATACTATGGAACAGTGTTATGTTACGTAGTAAATTGAGATTCTAGTTCATCAGAAATTTAAAAAAAAGAAAAAAATTAAGACAAATAGAATTGAATTCGTGGAAGTGACCATAATATGAAATCTGATCTCATATCTAAAAAAGAACTCTTAGAATTAACTGAAATATCATATGGGCAACTATATCGTTGGAAACGGAAAAATTTGATACCCGAAGAATGGTTTATTCGAAAATCAACCTTTACAGGTCAAGAAACCTTTTTTCCCAAAGAAAGGATACTCGAAAGGATTGGAAAAATAAAGAACATGAAAGGAGATATATCACTTGATGATCTTGCAAATATGTTATCACCAAATCTAATGAAACTCTTGATGGAAAGAGAAAAACTAGTCGAGCGAAACATTGTTTCAAAATCAATTATTGATTTTTTTATTCAAGAAAAGGGAAAAACAGATGAGTTTGACTTTGAAAAAATATTATATTTGTATATTCTCGACAAACTCTTTAAATCTGGAAAAATCAATTTCGAAGAAGGTATAAATATATTAAATCTTTTAGAGGAAAATTATCCCAGATATAATGGAAAAAATTGCCAATTAATCTTTATACGGAAGTTAGGAATTTCAAGCAGCTGTTTGGTTTCAGAACCAAGCGAAATACATTTTGAAAGCAATACTAACGTAATTGAAAGTCTAAATATTTCGGAGCAAATTGAAGAATTAAAAATTAAAATCGCATAAACGGGGGAATATTCAATGAAAAATTGTATAGACGACCTAACAATCAATGGATCAGGAAATTCTGCAGGCGGTAACTTTAAAACCGTCAATATCAAGGGAAACGGAAAAATAGATGGCAATATCGAATGTTACAATATGAAAATTGAAGGACGATGCAAAGTTTACGGTAATTGAAAGTCTAAAAATGTTGAAATTAAAGGCAGTAGTACCATTAAAGGAAGTTGCCAAGCCACAGATATTGATATCCAAGGATCTGCAGATTTCGGACATGATGTATCAGTAGGAGATATCATTGCAAAAGGACGGATCAACATCAATGGAAATTTTGACGCTGAAAAATTCCATATGGAAGGAGCATTTAAGATAAGGGGACTGTTAAATGCTGGAAAACTAGAATTAAAATTGCATGGACCATCCGAAGCACGAGAAATAGGTGGAGAAAAAATTACAGTTAAAAGAGAAGGACTCTTCTTGTGTAGCAATTGCACCCTTTATACCCTTTTCATGTTTGACCCTAAATAAAATGAACTTAACTAACAATCCACTTGTTGTTAAAAGAGTAATATATCCTAAAAGGACTATCAGTACTTTGATATATATTACATTTACCATCAGGGGGTCTCTCCTTTTCCATATGATTTAATAACAGATTCCAGGTCTGTTTTAATATTTCTAATCTCACCATAATTCGATGAATTCAGATGATAGGATACATCTTGTTGTTTTATTCCATACTTCGCTGCAACTTTTCGCTGATCCCTGATTTTTTCATACTCATTGATTATGTTAATTTTTTTAGAGGACCATTTTTTCTCGATTAAATATATTAGATTTATGTTGTTGGTTACCAGTTTATCAAAGATCGGATCACTTGTATCCATCTTAAATATTAGTTTTTCATTTTTAAGCATATCCATTAAATTTGAAGCCTTGTGGAATGCAGGACCATCCATACGTGAAATTTCCCGTTGATTTAACCCTGTGTCTATTTGGCCCTTTACCAGAACAAATCTCATTAAATTTGGACCTATTGTTTTTGATATTACATCCATTATACTATAAAATTTAGATATATCTTTTAAAACAACTCCAATTTCATCAGATCCCTTTATAATATTCATATATGAATAAATATCGGGTTTATATAATTTATTTATTATATTACACCCATTTATAAGTTTATTTTGAAAATTTTCCCGGTGTTCTAATTTTTTAGATGATATTACATCACCTAAAAATACAAACAAATCTTCTGTCATGTTAGTTAATATATTATTTTTAGTATAAATACAAAACTATTGTTTGTAACTGTGAAATACAAAATTTTTATTTGTAACTAACGAATAAAAATTTATTATCTAAAAGAATTAGAATTTAATCGGCTTTTAACAAGTCGATTAAAAAATAAAATTTACTTTATTAAGATCTAAATAAACAAGTTTTAAAATTAAGTTTCATATAACTTTTTAACCTTTTTTAATTCCTGCATTATTTGAATTTCTTGTGTGCAATGTTCTTCACATGCTCCACATTCGTTACATGCCGATGCCCTTTCACCATTTAAAAGGCCCATTTCGTATCCAAATTTAAAACGTTCCTTTGTTTCTGGTGTTCCAAATAGGTGGTAGTCATTGTACTTTGCAAAGTTTTCAGGAATATCCACGCCTTGAGGACATGGTAAACAATAACCACAACCAGTACAACCAATCTCCAATTTATCATTAAAAACCTGTTTAGCATGATCTACAACATCTAACTCTTTTTTAGATAATGAATTGGACTGGGCATCGGATGAGATTCTTAAATTTTCTTTCACATCGTTCATGGTATTCATCCCACTTAAAACAACAGATACCTCGGGATGGTTCCATACCCATCTTAAAGCCCATTCTGCGGGTGTTCTTTTAACAACTGCTTCGTCAAATGTATCTATAATTTCTTCTGGAATATTTACAGCTATCTGCCCGCCTCTTAATGGTTCCATGGTTGCCACACCTAAACCCTTATTAAAGGCATATTCTAAGCCTTCTTTTCCAGCCTGGTAGTTTTCATCTAAATAATTGTACTGTATTAAACAGAAAGACCAGTCATAATGATCAACAACTTCTTTGAAGAGTTCAACTCGATCATGGAATGAAAATCCGGCATATTTTATTTT
The DNA here is from genome assembly GCA_003151535.1 of Methanobacterium sp. Lineage (GTDB taxonomy): Archaea > Methanobacteriota > Methanobacteria > Methanobacteriales > Methanobacteriaceae > Methanobacterium_B. The sequence goes on along the minus strand of PLXT01000044.1, from coordinate 31,215 downwards.
TCCATCTTCAATTGCCTGGTCTAAGAATTCCTCAAAACCAAGTTCTTTCAATTTTTCCCAGTAGGTTTTTGTAACTCCATGGATAAGATAAAAATCTATAATGTCGGTTTCCAGGCGTTCCAGTTGTTCGTTTAAATATTTATCCATATCTTCCCTGGTTTCTATTAGCCATGTAGGAAGTTTTGTAGATATTTTAACCCTTTCTCTGTATCCATCTTTTAAGGCTTTAGCAACAATGGGTTCACTTTGCCCACCTTTATACATGTCAAATCCACCATAGGGATATGCAGTATCAATAAAGTTCACTCCCTGATCAATGGAGTAACGGATCATCTTAACAGCTTTTTTTTCATCAATTTTGGTTGGATCATTTTCCATTGCTGGTAGACGCATGGCACCAAATCCTAAAATTGAAACCTTTTCATTTGTTTTCCCAAAATTTCTGTATAACAACTATTACCCCTCCTAATTAACAATAACAATCTGATAATTCATTTAATTTAAATAACTGTACTGTAAACTATAATCATATATTATAACATCCATTCTTTGTTATTACTTTTTTCAAGAGATGCCTTTGCAGCCATTCGCACATCATCACTTTCATCATTTAATGATCTTGTGAGGGGGACTATACCACGGACATCACCTATTTCGCCTAGAATTTCTGCTGTATGTTCTCTTATTTGCCATTCGTTACTGTTTAAATTGTCAATTAGAATTTCCACTCCGGGGTTTCCTATTTTAACTAGAGCAATCACAGAATTACTCTGCACTCCATTGTTTTTATCATTTAAAAGATTGATGAGCGGTTTTACTCCCCGAACATCTCCTATTTCACCTAAAATTTCTGCTGTGTGCCATCTCACCTGCCAATTTTCATCTTTCAATGAATTTATTAGTTTTTCAACTGTGGTTTCTCCAATTTCAACGAGAGTTTTTGCTGCATTCATCCTAATACTCCAATTTTCATCTTTCAACGAATTTATGAGCTGTTCTACTGTAAGATTGCCGATTGAATCCTTTGATGTATCTTTTAACTCTGTGTTTTCATTTCTTATAGTGTATATTGGTGATTGTGAATCAGTGATTTTACCAAGAGCAAAGGCTGCTTCTTTACGGATAGACTCGTCATTGTCATAACCCATAGCCCTGATTAATCCTTTAATATCCTTTTCCTTTTCCATTTTTTTTATGTCGGGTTTTCCAAGACCTAATATTAGTTTAAAATCCATTGAATTTTTGCCCCTCTATTTAATTTATATAATATGTTATGAAAATGAGTGGTAACTCTCATATTAAATATCGTTTCAATGATTATAAAATATTTTTTATCATCAATACAGAATAATATATTTTAATTGAATAGATGTTATTTTAGTTATTAGTGCATCTTAACAATTTTTTTCCAGTATAACTACCTAGTTCAAAGTAGTAATAAAATCTGAGCGGATTTATAGTTGGATGGATTCTAAATCGATTAATGATTAATCGTCTAAAAAACCCTCTAATATCCTTTAAAATTGTATAAAATTAGTTTAGATAATAATAAGCAAATTTTATAGTGCACTAAAAGAAATATATACAATGAGACAGAAGTTTTCTGTTAGTTATTGCATAGATGTAAAAAAAAAGTATTTAGAAATTGATTAGTTGGTATTTAATTTTAGATATGATTATGAGGAGGGTGTAAATTGAAAGAAGAATCTAATGATTTAACACAATTTAAGAATCAGAACAAAATGAGGACCATCGCACTTGAAGAAACCTATGCAACCCCTAAATTCATGCAGGCTCAAGCAGAAATGATGAAATCCGATCCTTCAGAAGCCCCTGAAGGGCTTGCTAAAATTATAAAACAACTCATAGATGTTGACAAGGGCAGAATCGATGCAATGGATCAGGCAGGAATAGATGTCCAAGTGCTATCGTTGTTCTCTCCGGGTGTGGAACAGATGAAAACTTCAATGGCTGTAGACATATCAAAAGATGCAAATGACTACATTGCCAACGCAATAAAAAAGAATCCTACCAGGTTAGCAGGATTTGCAACTTTGCCCACTGCTGTCCCCGATACAGCTGCTGATGAATTGGAACGCATGGTTAAGGAACATGATTTTAAGGGAGCTATAATCAATGGTCATACCAATGGTCGTTATTTGGACGATGAATTTTTTTGGCCCATATTCGATCGTGCAGAAAAATTGAAGGTTCCAATATATCTACATCCAACTCTGCCACCGAAAGCTGTTATTGAATCTTCATACACTGGAAATTTCTCACAGGAAGTATCAACTCTTCTTGCACGTAATGCATGGGGTTGGCATCTTGAAACAGCATTACATATTTTAAGAATTATTTTAGGTGGTGTATTCGACCAATATCCAGATCTACAATTTATTATTGGTCATATGGGTGAAGGAATTCCATTCATGCAACAAAGAATAGATGATTCTTTACCTCAAGAAACAATTAATCTTGAACATCCAGTTAGCGAATATCTCCAGAAGAATGTTAATTACACCTTCAGTGGATTGAACTACACTCAAACATTCCTAAATCTGTTTTTGGAAATGGGTGTTGATCGTATCATGTTCTCAACAGACTATCCCTTCATACCAATGGAAGATACAATGAAATTTTTAGATCAACTTCCAGTAAGCAAAGCAGATAAAGAAAAAATAGCACACGGAAATGCTGAACGCCTACTGCACATGTGAATATGGGAATAATATTCCCATAAATTTCTTTTTAGATAAAAAAAATATTGAAGAATATGTTTTATTATAATTCATTTAGATATTATCCAATTCTACTCCACACCCTTGACAAAATTTTGAGTTTTTAGAATTCTTTTCTCCGCATTTGGGGCAATATATAACAGAATCATTAACAAAATTATGACCACAGTCATTACAAAATTTAGCATTCTTAGAATTGTTTCTTCCACATTCTGGACTGATATTAACGGTATTTAATTATTTGAAGATTTTATTGTTGATTGGTAATCGTAAACACGCTCGGTATTTCTAGTTTTATGATTATTATTCCTAAAAAGTGAAAAAATAAATCCAATAACCATCACCAATATAACAAACCATAAAGGTCCAAAGATAAATCCTTCCCTTTTCATCATTTATAAATTTGTTATAACCATTTAACATAATCATAGACCCCTCCCAATAATTATATATCTCTAATATATTCAAAAAAATAATATTTTTGATATGGTAAGTTGTATCACAGAAAATTGTTTTAATAGATAGTTGATGCTATTTACTCCTTTAATGTGATATGCAATACTTAAATTCAATAATACATAATTCAATATTATTTCTATTGATTTAGGATATTATAATTAATTATAATACAATTTGTTAATATATTTTCTCGTAATCATATAAAATTGAGTTTAGATAGTTTTTATTTTAAAAATAAAAATCTATCCATTAAAATTGATGATTATAACTTGAAATAACTGTATTCTTATGAATTTTTACTGTTAAACTATTTTATTTCCTAAATATGAAGCAAGATTTTCAAACGATTGATTCCATCCGGTCACAGTGATCTCTCTGTAAGATTCGTCTTCTAAGGTTATTATGAGTCTTAATAGTGTTTGTTTACCTACAGACTCAAATAGGGCCTTGAAAGATGCTGAGATTCCATTGGGATTTTTATTTATTGAAAAGTCCTTTACATTAAAAGATAGTTCGTATGGTGATTGTACTTTGACATACGTTCCTGTATACTCACCCAATATTTTATTGCTATCGGGATTTGGAATTTTAAACCGAAAGTGTCCATTAGGACGTACATCAAATTCAATCACATCAATATCAAGACCAGCACTGTTAAACCACTTATTTATCTGTTTTACTTTAGTCCAAGCATTCCATACCAGTTCAATGGGCGCATCGAAGACTCTATCAATGATAATCTCATGTTCTTTAGGTTCTTCCAACAAATTAATTTTTGTCAAGTATTCCATCTCCCATATCATTTAAAATGTACATATCCATTCGTTTCAACTTAGAAGTACCATTATTGTCTGGTATTCATCCTCTAATGATACGAAATAAATTTCTGATTTTTCAATTTAATTCTATTATATTGTTTTAAACTGAGCATTATTATAATTAAAATAATTTTATAATAAATTATTAATCTTTCAAATTATAATAATACTATTAATGATTATAGGAAGCGTTTTTAGTGATTCAATTAATATGAAATTAAGCAACTATTACCTAATTTAACGTTTATTAAAAATATTGATACTTAAACCAATTCATTATGCGAAATATAGCAAAAGAAGTTCATAACAGTGTTTTCCGCGAAAACCAATTGCATTTCTTCGACTATTTTATCGAGCATAGCGATCGAAATATTATTGCCGATGCACCAACTGGTATTGGTAAAAGTTTAATTGCAATTCAAATAGGAATCAATTTAGAACGTCCAGGTACTGTATTCGTTGTTACACCTACTAAAGATTTAATGAAACAATATGAAAGAGATTATGGAAATTTAGAAGATGTTATGTTACTTGCAGGTAAAAATGAATATAAATGTAAAGCTAATCCAGATTTAACAGCTGAATTATGTACACATAAACCGAACGCTCCATGTGAACATAATTATAGTAAAACCAAAGATTCATGCGAGTACAGTAAAAAAATCAGCACATTTATGGACTACAAGGTTGTTGTAACCAACTATCATATGATGCTTGCACTAATAAAAATAAGACCTGCATTACAGTGGGGTTGTCCCCTGATAATATGGGATGAATCACACAAGTTAATAGAAAATAATGTACAGTTTTGAGTATTTTTTTAAATTATAATGTTGTTATGATTTATTGTTTTTTATTGGATAAACAAGAATATTAATACGTTAATTATTATACAATTAAACATTTGATATTTCTAGAATAGACGTGTCTTTATGGAAACTTATAAAGAATTATTATCCTATTTTCCTGATTATATGGCTCCTCGGCCAGCCCAAGAAAGAATTCTTAAAAAAATTGCTGAAGGATTAGATATTGGCAAAACTAAAGTTATATTAGATGCAGATACAGGAATAGGTAAATCTGCTATAGCTGTAACAATGGCCAAGTATTTAGAATCTGCGTACATAGTTACAGTTACTAAACAATTACAAGATCAATATCATGAAGATTTTGGATTTCCAGTATTAAAGGGTAGAAACAATTTTAATTGCAAAGATTTGTCAATTATTCCTACAAAATGTGATGATGGTTCATGCCAAGTAATAGATTCTTATGAATGTGATCATAGTATAACTCTCAGTGAAAAATCTGGTGTAGAACAGGCATTCACAAATAGAAGAGGAAATATTGTTTATTTCAGAGGTTTTGATCATTGCAATTATTGGGAACAGAAAGCTGAGGTTATAAAATCACCTATTGCATTATTAAATTATGCTAGTTTCTTCCTGGAGATGAACTTTGCACCATATTTGGATAAGAGGCTATTATCGATATTTGATGAAGCACATAATCTAGAAGACCAACTAATGTCTAGAATAAGCTTAGTTATAAATAAAAAACGATTAGCATATGATTTTGACGAATATGTAAGACATGGTTATGGATATCCGCCAAAAATAGTTATGGGTAACGCAGATGATCAGAATCATTGGTTGATTGTCATTAATGATCTCATTGAAAAATATGGAGAATTAGAAGATGTTGTAGAAATTGAAAAAAAGAAGCAGACTAGTCTTATTAGGATGCTTAGTAAATTAAAAATGATTGAAGAGGAGTTGCGTCTGCATTTTAATGAATGGGTTATTGAGACAGTTTCTGATAATAAGAATTTTAACATTTCTTTCAAACCTATTGATGTAGCTAGATACTGTGGTGATTATTTTTTCAAACATGCACATATTTCCTTATTGATGAGTGCTACTATACTTGATAAAAAAGGATTCTGCCGATGGCATGGGTTAGATGAAGATCAAGTATGTTACATTCATGAAAAAAGTCCGTTCAATCCAGAAAAACGTCCTATACACTTAGATACTGTCGGAAGCATGGCATATAAAAATATTAGTAAAACAAAACCCAGAACCATTCCGGTGATAAAAGACATCTTAAAAAAGCATTTTTTGGATAAAGGACTTATACATACACATAATCATAAACTTACCCAATATTTAATAGATGAATTAAGCGATCCTAGATTAATTTCTTATACCAATATTGAGAAGAATTCGAGAAACAAACCTATACGAGAAGATGTTATCCAAATATTATTGGATTCTAAGAATCCGTTAGTTTTAGTAGCCCCTTCTGTTGATGAAGGTATAGATCTCCCTGATGATCTATGTAGATTCCAAATAATATACAAAGTACCATATCCTGACATGGGAAATAAACAGATTAAAGCAAGAATGAAAAAAGACCCCGATTGGTATGCATATAAAACAGTAATTAGTTTAGTACAAGCATATGGCAGGGGAATGAGACATAAAGACGATTATTGTATAACTTATATAACAGATTCCAATATCAATAATATTCTAAAAGATAAATGGAGTCGTTACATAAAATTTATTCCAGAATATTTCTTAGAAGCAATAAAACATGAATATTAAATATATATTGGAAGGAGTTATGGAATATCAGAAGATTTAATATGTACAATAGCTTCTAAAAATTGAATCACATAAATAGAATACAAATACTCGTAATGATTAGATAACTATTACAGAGAACAGATTATGAAAATNNTATTTTGAAAAATTTTATATTTGTCGGAAATGCGGAAGTCGTGATATTAAAATTTTTACTAAACAAATAGGAGGTTCTCAGTCTTGTTATGAATGTCCTGATTGTTCACGATCTGCTTGTAACCCTCGGTTAATGTATAAATTGAAGGATAATGTGGATCCTAATGAAATAATAAGAAAACGTAATGAGTTAGTTGAGAATTCCTCATCAGGATTCACTACTTATTCTAATTACCTTGCAAGAATTATTGTTATGGGAAATAATTTACTTGAAGGCAAGAAACCTGTTATTAAAGATGTAAAAAAGCTTGAATATAAACATGGAAAACTGATATTACAAAAATAGAAGGGAAGATTTAAAATGGAAGAAACAAAAACTGGTATCAAATGTGATTGTGGTAATGAATTCATTTTTGATAGAGATGGAGTATTTTGTAAATGTGGAGTACGAATGCCAATGAAAGAATTTGAGAAATATAAGAAACAGATATCAGAATAATTATTTTAATTAATTTTATCCATGTTATTAATTTTAAAAAGATACGTTCATTTTAATGACAACATCTATCAGTAAATCAATTCATAGCTATCCAAATGTATGAATAAATGAATCTATCTATGAGCAAATAAATCCATTTATATATAACTACAATTATGAGATCTTTGATCTAGACGTGGCATAAACCGTTACTTAGAACTTTTTTTATTATTTTAAATCACATAATCAAGTTGTATGTATATCTTTAAATTCATAGAAGGTTAAACATGTTATTAAAGCTATGAAAAGAGCATGTTTCTATACAGTTTCGTATAGGGGTAAGCGCTAATTTATGGTACTTTTAGAAGGCTTTTAATTAATTGAAGTTATAATCGGCCCAATCTAAAGCATATAAGATATAAACTCCAGTAATTATTCATCTATCAAAATTTAATTAAGTAACTGTCCATCAAATCATTCATAAAACAATGTATCTGTTTATCTATTTACCAATAATGTGCATCATTTGAGTTGATTCTAAGATTTCTTTTTGTAAAAAAGATTTACAATCATTTATTAGTTACTAAAGATATCTTATTCGAATAAGTTTTTATCGTTCAATAATTAAAGCAATCAATAAAGTCCATTATAATAAATACTATCATTCACAGCTAAAAATTTCTTGGGGGGATATGGTGATTAGAAATATTAAAATAGGAGATAAAATTGGCCCGTTTGCTAATGAGGACGGATTTGATATAGAAGTTCTTGATATTATCGAAGGTGGAATGGGTATTGTTTATATTGGAATATTAACGAAATATGGTGTTATTGGTGCTATGAAGACATTTCAGGATATATTTATTAATTATGAAAGTGTTGTTGAAAGCTTTGAACAGGAAGCTTTGGCTTGGATCAATCTTGAAAGGCACCAGAATATAGTAAATGCAGCATTATTTGATGTAGTTGATGGAAGGCCTTTTATTTTGTTAGAATTTATAGCTCCTGATGAAAATAATCGAAACACTTTAGAACATTTTTTAAATAGCGATCTATCAAATTCACAAATTCTAGATTGGGCGATACAATTTTGTTATGGTATGGATTATGCATTTTCTAAAGGTGTATCACCCCACAGAGATATCAAACCTAATAATATAATGATTACACCAGATAAACTTCTTAAGATTACAGATTTCGGATTAGCAAAAGTTTGGGATAATCAAAACCTAAATATTGAAAAAAATCATACCAACCCAAATGAGTTAACACCTTTTAAAAATGATAACGGAACAGTTATGTCAGGCACATATGAATGGTAGTATTCTCTTTTATATGCGGTTTTATTTCGATGTAGGATACATCATAAAAGATGACCTGTTCTTTTTCAATTGCTCTCTTATCAAACACATCTCTCGGGATATACTTTAATGCTAAGTTTATTCCTTTATTTTTAGCTTCCTCTTGAATATTAGGAAATAAACCCATCTCAAATTCAAATCCTAAAATATCAACTTTAGTAACTAATTTTTCTATGGACTCCTCAATAATCTTTTCAACAAATAAACGAGATACTGGAAGATTAATAGGACCTATAGCAACCAATCTACCGGCTTTCTTACCATGAAATGTTCTGAATCCATTAATTTTCTCTGCTTTATAAGCTTGTAATAGCATTTCTGTAAATTCATTCTCTTTTTGTTCAAGTTGTTTTTGTTGATGTTCAGTCCGGAAATTAGTATTAACACCTACGTAATGTTGCCTTTCGTATTTTCCTAGATTCAATATCTCAAAAGCCCGATAGTTTTGTCCATTATTTTTCAACACTCTTTGAGTTTCAATCATTCTTTTTCTAGCAGTATGAATAGCAAATTTACCTAAATCTGCACCAATCCATTTACGATTGAGATCCTCAGCAATAGCAAGAGTAGTACCTGATCCACAAAAAAAATCAGCAACAATATCTCCTTCATTAGTTGATGCTTCGATAATCCTTTTTAATAATTTTCCAGGTTTTTGTGTAGGATAATTCACACCTTCAGTTGACCAAGATACTATAGGTAAAATATCATCCCAAATACTCTGTACAGGATTTCCTTCCATTTCATCAAGATACTGTTTTAATCTCGGAATGCCATTTTTTGTATAAAATAAACGATTATCAGAATCTAATTTTTCCATTTTTGCCTTTGTGTAAGCCCACATCCTTCCTCTGGCCGGTAATTTGCCATTCCATTCATATATGCCTGATGAACTACCATGTGATGGGGCGCTTATGTCCCTAGATAAAAATTTTCTTCCATCAGGATCGCTATATCTGTAATACCTATCAATATACCAGTCTTCGTATTCTGTTTTTGGATCATTCCATGTCCATTCATTAGATTTAGAATAAAAATGAATAGTATCGTCGATTATACCATATCTGTTAGGATCATTATGAGCACTTGTTCTTTTCCATATTATTGCGTTACGAGCATTAGATTTACCAAAAATTTCATCCAAAATTAATTTAATATAACTATTCACTCTCCAGTCACAATGAACATATATAACTCCATCATCAGCCAATAAATCTTTCATCAAAGATAATCGTTCGTAAATCATTGAGATAAAACTATCCGCCCCTTTACCCCATGTATCTCGATAGGCCAGTTCTTCTAGAACATTTGCCTCTTTTGTAAATGAATCATCCCCAATATCAATTTTCATATTGAAGTTTGCCCCCACATCAAATGGAGGATCTATATATATTAATTTTAAACCACCTTCTGCTTCTATTGATTCTCGTAGCGGTCCATTCTTTAAGCTGCTTAGAATAAGTTTATTTTCTCCCCAAATAAGTTTGTTTGTCCATCCTGCAAGTTGTCTTCCTCTATTATCAATATCAAAGATAGTAGTTTGTATTTCTTTGACTATCCCTTCTTTTCTAGGTTCGTCAACTTGTTCTATAATCTGAAACGGCAATACTACTTGGGTAGTTTCGTTGGTTTTTCCATTCCATACTAATTCAACTTCTCTTTTATCCTCAAAGAGTAAAAATCTATATTTTTCGGGCAGCGATTTTCCTTCTTCCAAATATTTTGTAACATCTCGTATTTCGTTATCAGTTAGTTTCGTAAATAATTCCCCCACAATAGTCGGATGATTCGATTAAAATAATCTTTATATTATATTATTAGCCTTTATATCTATAAGCAATATCTTTACAATGATGATTTTAAGACCAATCAATTTAGGCACAGCTCGATTGATCAATGTATTTATGGATTTGTAAATGTTTAGATAGGCTATGTATTGTGCCTGGAAGTAATGATAACTAAATAGTTGGGATTTTTATTTACAAATACATCCATAAATCAATACATTTGTGCCTAAATTGTTTTGGTTTGATACTATCTGTTGTGATTTAAATCATCAGACATTGTAACTAAATGAAAAGTAATTATTAAACCTTAAGAATGAATGAAGGTTATTGTAATGATATGAGGGGTTTTTAAATAAGAACTATATTGGATATGGTTGATCTTCGGCACGCCTTACATAATGAAGCAAATTCACGTACTTAAATATACTTTAATCATGTTTCTTGAATTATCACATTCTATTGTTAGTATTAACTCGATTGATATTTACATTTAAGGATAAAAGTACATTAAAAACCTATCAAAATGCTTTGATTAGTTAGCTTATATTATAGCTTTGGTATGGGATCTCTATTATCTTCAGGTTTAGAATATTCCCTAATGTACTGGTATAGAATGTCAGAACTTACAGCTGACAGGGCAGGACTTTTAGCATGTCAAGATGAAAAAGTTGTACTAAGTGCTTTAATGAAGATGGGTGGTGTGCCTAAAAGTTTCTATGACAAAATGAATACCGAAGATTTCATTAAACAGGCAAAGGAGTTTAATGGGTTTGATTATGATTCAATGGATAAGGTTGATAAAATATTATTAATTGCTACCCAAACCCATCCCTGGACTGTGATGCGGGCTTCTGAAATTATAAAATGGTTTGAATCAGGGAAATACCAAGAGATTATAGAACTTCATGGTAAAGATAGTATAGAAGAACTCGAAATATTATGTACCAAATGTGGTCGTAAGTTAAAGGGTACTGAGACGTTCTGCGGTGTTTGTGAAGAAAAGGTATGGAAACGTTAGTTAATTACTAACCTTACCTTCTATTATTAAGTTAACAGTTTTTTTTAATTCAAAACATTCTTAAATAATCACTAATTTCATTAATGAAAACTAATAGAATATATTTAGAAATGAAATTTTATTTGGGGTCATAGTTATGCAATTTAAATATCTGAAATCTGACACAAAAAGAATTGAAAAAAAATTAGAAGAATTAAATAAGAAATATGTAGATATGGAGTATCAGAAAGAGATTGATAATCTTGAAAAAAGGTGTAAAGAGATCAATACTAATTCTGACCAAGATATTAAAGATGAAATTTGGGGTCAGATCTACAAGGATGTTTTGAAATTTGAAAAGAAGTCAGATTCAAAGAAAAAGTTTGAAAAAAAGCTACTTTCAAATGAATAAGTTGGAATTAAATTTTATTTTATTTTTTATGACTTTATAGTACTTCGAAATCAACACTTAAAAATGTTCAGATACAATTTCTATTATGAAATTATTATTAAACTTCAGCAATTTACAAGCATTTTTTTAGAAGAAAAACTCTTCTTAACAAGATTTTTAACTCTTTCTTCAAAAAATAATAATAATCTGAATAAAATGAGGCTGTCAAGTTAATGGGTGTTGGGCTTAATTTATATTTTTTTGAGTTCCGTTTTCCCAGATTAGCCTTCTAGAAAGCTTAGAATTTCAAGTGTAATTACTACACAACCAACAACTTGACAACCCCATAAAATACAATTTTTTAATAAAAATATTTTAAAACTTTTATTACTGTTCTAAGCATTAATTTATAATAAATTACTAGTTTAACAAGAAATTAAGGCTTGAGTGCTAATTTCAAAATATCCTAATAAATAGAGTCTATTTAACTCTATAACTGATTTAACAAAACTATTCTTTAATTCCCTTTAAAATAATATCCCAAAATTTCAATAACCACTAGAAATAACAGTTTTTTAGTTTATATCTTTTTAAATATTGTTTAAGAACATCTCTCACCAACAATACAGTTTATGCAGATTTAATAGCATTTAAATAATCTGAAATCTACTTTGGTTGTATAAATAATTGTTTTGACTTAATAAGAGCTTAGAAATGGTTATTACTAATTATAAAAATTATAAACATTGAACTGTTAATAGTAGTATTATCATAACTATTATTAAGTATGTATTACTTATAGTAGTATGGAGAAAAATTAGGAGGGAGATATTTATTTATACGAAACAAAAAATTGTCCCTTTGGTATTATTGGTAACAATAATGCTAACACAGAGCCCTAGTTATGCAGCATGGGGGAAATACACATCTGGACAGTATAGGAGATCATATTGTAAACCAAGGAGATACTGTAGATATTACGACCCAACTATGGATATCCAATATTTTGTTTGACAGTCATGCAACTTGTAGATATCTAAATTTCAAAATTATCAACAATGCGGGCATGGTCCTATTCCACAAAAGAAAACTAACTAACTGGCCAACTGCAAAAGCATTTGTAAAAATTCCCACAATCAATTTAACACCGGGAGAATACAAAATAGTTGTCTATAATGAGCCTAACAAGCTACTACATATAAATTCATGTAACACAACAGGAACACTGACAATCATTTCAAAATAAACTAAAGATATTTTTTATATTTTTTTTTAATTAGTTAAGCCCAATTTAATAATACGGCATATATTATTCTCTTTATTATGAATAAGGATGAAAAATAAAATACCCTATTCTAATAAATTCTAATTTTATTAAAATTGAAGTAATCTAATGAACTATGTCTAGAATAAAACAAGAATTATTATGGTAGCAAATATACCATCTACCAATGTTCCAATTCGTTTGGTATTCAACCAGACATTAGGATCTTCTCAAATGTTCTGTTTTAGAGGAACCTATAGCTTACAATTAAGACTTTAGATTATATACATCTATTAACTACTTTTTGGCACCAAATATCCTACCACTCCACCAATTGCAGCTGATGCAATGGGTACTACGCCGGGGTTTTTATTAAATAACCATATTATCACAATCGCAAAAACTATTAAACTAAACACTATAACGTCATTTGATTCAGGCACAATAATGTCTAAATTTGTTTTTGGGGCTGTTGGAGCTGTTTGAACACTATTTTTTAGTATATCTGTTACACGGTCTTGTTCATTTGGATCTAAACTTTGATTATTTTCAAGTTTATTTAAAATAATTCCATCGAATTTATCTATTATTTGTTCTGCAGTGCTATTTTCTGGTGGTGTACTCATAATAAAATCACCTTCCTAATTCAAATAATACTACCTAGCAAATATCTAAATGTAACCTATTTAATCCTATAGCACTATATGTATTACTTCGATATAAATTTATTTAAAAAAAATATTAATTTAAAAACTCAAAATAAAATTGGAAAGATCGTCTGAAACGAATCGATCTTATCAAACTCAATTTAATGGTTGATTAAAGGTCAGTAATATCTACTCCCATTTCTTGGGCTCTTAAGGCACGTCTCATAATTTTACCACTAATTTGAGGGAGTGAATCAACCTGTGCAATTTCCCCAATAACTGCTACTGGTCCTAATTCATATCGCACATGTTTAATAAGTTCTTTGATGAGTTTTGTCTTGAGTTCGTATCCTTCTCTGAGTATTATAAATGCTTTAATAACCTCACCCTTAACTGGGTCAGATTTTCCAATTACTGCGGCCTCTGAAACTGCTGGATGGCTTACAAAGGCTGATTCTACTTCTGCTGTTCCAATTCTGTGACTTGCTATTTTAAGAACATCATCTGATCTTCCCTGTATCCAGATGTATCCATCTTCGTCCATTCTTGCCACATCATCTGCCTTGTAAACTCCGGGTATCTGGTCCCAGTAGATCTCTTTATATTTCTCATCATCTTTGTACAGTGTCCTGAACATGGCGGGCCATGGTTTCCTTATTACCAGATATCCACCCTTTCCAATTGGTACGGGGTTACCTTCTTCATCTACAATATCTGCTTCTACACCAGGCACTGCTTTGTTTACCGAGCCAGGTTTTAGGTAAGCTGATGGTAGTGGAGATATTAATTGCATTCCAGTTTCTGTTTGCCACCAAGTATCTATTATAGGAATTTTTTCTTTACCAATAGTCTTGTATAACCACATCCAAGCTTCAGGATTCAGTGGTTCCCCAACGGTTCCTAGTATTTTGAGTGTTGAAATGTCGTATAAGTCTAGGTATCTGTTACCAAACCTCATCAGGTGTCTGATTGATGTAGGTGCAGTATAAAATTTTGTTACACCATATTTTTCTATGATACTCCACCATGTACCAGGATCTGGGTAGTCAGGTGCTCCCTCATAGATTAAAGTGGTTGTTCCGAGTAATAATGGCCCGTATACAGTGTAACTATGACCTGTTATCCATCCAATATCACCTGTACACCACCAAAGATCATCTCCATGTATATCGAAAATGTTTTTGAGTGTTGTTGACACTCCTACCATGTATCCGCCTGTGGTGTGTAGTACACCTTTAGGTTTACCAGTGCTTCCCGATGTATAGAGTACGAACAGAGGATCTTCAGCATCCATTGGTTCGGGTTCACATTTTGCTGGTTCGCCTTCTAATAACCTTTCGTAAAATATTTCCTTTCCACTCAGGTCAGAAACTTCTATTTCATTACCTGTATGTTGTACAACCACAACAGTTTCTATTGTTGGACATTGAAGCATAGCCTCGTCTGATATCTTCTTAAGGTCTATGATCTTCCCCTTTCTGTAGGTTCCGTCTGCGGTTATAAGGATCTTGGCTTCTGCATGGTTCATTCTTCCGACAAATGCACCAACACTTAGACCGGAATATACTACACTGTGTAATGCGCCGATTTTTGTACATGCTAGCATTGAAACAACGAGTTCCGGACACATTGGCAGGTACATGGCTACGGCTTCACCTTTTTTTACTCCTAAGTTTTTAAGTGCATTGGCCATTTTATTGACTTCACAGTAAAGCTCGTAGTAGGTTAACTTTCTTTCATCGCCCCTTTCATTCACGTAGAGTATGGCTACATGATTTCTTTTGTTGGTGTGGATCCACCTGTCAACGGCGTTGTAGGCTAAATTAATCTTCCCATTTATAAACCATTTATAGAATGGTTTGTTACTTTCGTCTAGTACTTGATCCCATTTCTGGAACCAGTCCAAATCTTCTGCCTTTTCTGCCCAGTATTTCTCAATGTCTTTACCCTTTTCAATTTCGTTTTCCCAATTCTTTATATGTGCATTTTCCACTGTTTCAACATCTGGCTTGAAAATTCTTTTTTCGTCTAGAAGAACGGTTGTATCAGGTTTCATTTATTCCCATCCATTTTTAATCAATGTTTTATTTGGTGATAATAAGTTAGTATATCTTTCCATATATATTTTTATATTATTAATCATGATAAATTATCTGGGAGTATATATTTGTTAAACTTGTAATTAGCACTCGAGTACAAATAAGCATAATATTTGAACATTTTTCAGAGAATTATTGCTTTATGTTATTATTTTTTGTGAATATTATCACTTAATATTTTATTTACTATTTATTTGAGTGATTATAATTCATTTAATATAAATTAATAAAGTTTTGAAAAAGGTTGAGTATTCTAACTCTCTGTATTATATATTTTCATATTTAGAAGTTGATATTGTGTATATTTTACCTTTAGAATTGTAATATTCTTGCTATTAGATTTTTAATGGATTTATAGTGATTATAACCTTTTGAGAATTATTTCGAATAAAATATTATGAGTTTGGGGTTGATTATATGAATGGTAAAACAATTTTATTGGTGGAGGATGAAAGTGCAGTAGCCCTGGATATTAAGCATATATTAGAATCCTCCGGTTATGAAGTTCCATTTGTTACATCACGTGGAGAAGATGCTGTTAAAGAAGCAGCTAAAATAAGGCCTGATCTTGTTTTAATGGACATCACACTCAAGGGAACTATGGATGGTATCGAAGCTGCAAAAAAAATTATAACCCTAAACATACCTGTTGTCTATCTGACTGGGGCCAGTGACAACAAAACCCTTAAAAAGGCAACTCAAATACCTGTCTATGGTTATATTGTAAAACCGTACATCGAAAAAGAATTGATAACAACCATAGAAATAGCTCTAAATAAACATAAACTCGACCTTGCAAGGATAGAAAAATCTAAACAGGACATAATTGCCCAAAAGGAGAATATACTAACCAATAATGGAAATAATTCTGTAACTAGATTAAAACCCCATATACTGGTGGTAAAAAAACAGGAGAAAAAAAATCCTGATCTCATTTTAATGGATATATTACTTAATGGGGATACAGACGGTATAGAAACAGCTCAATAGATACGTAACCAGTACAATATTCCAATTATATATTTAACAGGAAGTCAAAACGATAGCCTAATGGAAAGGGCAAAAATAACCGAACCATACGGTTATATTAACAAACCATTTGACAACATAGAAATAGAAACTGCAATACAATTAGCAGTTTCAAAAACAAATAATTCGGGTTAGAAAATAAGTAATAAAATAATATCTAATCCCTGAATTAAATACCTCCAAATCAATTATAGTCCGAACTAATATATCTCTACAATAAAAGCCAACCATCCACCTAAAATCAAAAAATAGCACACATAATATGGATAACACTTATAAAAAATAGCACGCCCGATACTACCGCCTATAAAGATATTCCTCCGTTGATAATGGCCATATAATCGCTCATAATTTATATTGTAGTGGAAAGTGAAGAATTCAAAACTTTAAATCTAAATTTTCGATTGTAATAGATTTTAAATGAAGTTCAACTAGATACTAATTATGAATTTAAAAATAAATAGGATTATTCCTAGAAAATATAGAATACCCGCTAAATATAATAGAATCGTATCAATTGGTTATTTCTCCACAGTTCTTCTTTATCTAAGTTTTATTCTAGATATACTATTGAGTTCAAGTTATGGAACTGTAAATGGAAATTATGAAGGCTTTTTAATTAAGATTTTACAAATTCTAGGTGCCGTAATCTTTGTTTATACTATTTTAATGATCGGATCAAAATTAAGAACCATTAAAAGCAAAAAATCAGCTCTGAGAACTCATTATAACCTGTTATTCGGATTTTTTGTACTTTTTTTAATTCTAAGCATTGTATTAAGACATTACAACATCATTTAATCCTTTAATCATTTGGTAACAACTTAAATATCAAAAAATCAGATGAATAGAAGGTATTTTTCTTTTTTATATTTGCTTTTATTTCTTATAATCTGAAACAAATATCATTATTTTTTAAAATTAATTTGAGGTAAATTATATATTCACACATTATCTGTTGCATAATAAAATCGAATATAAGATTATTCACATTCCCAATACACACCCCTGACTAATCTAAACATTCTTCATCATCATCTAATGGACACACATGTACAGTGACCGTTGTTACAATGTTAACTTTATCGATTATGACTTTTTCTACTGTATGTGCTAATTTATGTGCTTCTCTAATAATTAAATCACTTTTAACTTCCACATGAAGTTCTGCTGTTGCATAGGGTCCCATATCATTCACTTTAATATCATGAACTCCGTAAATCCCATCTACAGATAATGCAGCAGACTCAATATCATTTATAATCTCTTCAGATGGTACCTTCCCCATTATATGATCAATATTTTCGAGTGCCACATCAAAGGCTGTTTTAAGAATCAGTAAACCCACAAATCCTCCAACAAGAGGATCTAATATGGGATATCCCATTCTAGATCCCAATATACCAATGAATACAGCGGTACATGCATATATATCCACCTTTTGATGTTTAGAATCTGCAATTATTGCGGGGCTGTTTATTTTCTTCCCCATCTTGAGTGAATAGGATGACATGGCAAAATTTGCACCTATACCTATAAGTGCCATGACCGCTGCAATAGCACCTGGAGGGGTTAAGGAAGGCCCTAAAGCAAGCTTATGAAATACTTCTAAAAATATTTCATAAGATATCAAAACTAAAAAAATAACTATTAACAAACCTGCCAATGGTTCGGCTTTACCATGTCCATAGGGATGATCTTTATCAGCGGGTTTTAATCCAATTTTAAATCCGATAAAAGCTATCGCTGAAGTAAAAATATCGGAAAATGTGTGTGCAGATTCAGCAACAAGTGCTGTACTTCCGGATATTGTACCTATAATAAAGTTTAAAACTGTTAGAATTATTTTACCTGATACAGAAAAGGTAACTGTCGTCTGCCCTATTTTATCCCTGATTTCCCTATCCACACAACCACCCTAAATAATACCAATCATATACCGAACGATTAAATAAGTCATTAGTTTTTCCTTTAATTTAAAGTTTGTGGGGTCTAAAAGATTGGATCTAATACCCCGAACTCACATGGATTTTTAGAGTGAGGGTAGGATCAAGGTAATTATGAGTGCTATACTCAAAGTCATTACAATTATAACTGTTGCTCTTGCAATGTAGTTGAATAGTTTAGAGTTTACATAATCTCCCATAATTTTCCGATCATTAATGATTAAAAGCATTAATATCAGTAAAAATGGGAGTAAAAGACCATTAGCTACTTGTGAAAGATATAATATGGTAAGTAATGGTGCGTTGGGTATCATAATGACTATAACTGCCAGTACTATAAGTCCAAGATACAGCCCATGGAATATTGGTGATTCTCTAAAGCATTTAGATAAACTCCTGCCTCAAATCCTAGACTTTCACACACATAATATGCAGTAGATAATGGTAGTATACTGGCTGCAAACAATGATGCATTTAAAAATCCAAATGCAAATAATATACTTGCATACTGTCCTGCAAGTGGTACAAGTGCCTTTGAAACATCTGCCACATTATTAACCTGGATTCCATTGGCGTGTATGGTTGCTGCACAGGCTACCACAATAAAGAATGCCACAACATTCACAACAATAGCACCAAAAACAGCATCCAACTTGGAATATTTGAGATTTTTTAGACTTATTCCCTTCTCAACAACTGATGATTGTATATAAAACATCATCCAAGGAGCAATCGTTGTACCCACCAACCCTATTATCATTGTAATATATGCAGTGCTTGGTGTTATATGGGGTATTAGAGTATCGTGAACAGCAAGAGCCCAGTTGGGTCGTGAAAGGTATCCTGCTACAATATATGTTAAATAAAGGGTTGAGGCCATTAAAAATACTTTTTCAACACTTTTATAATTGCCCTTAACAACTAGTAACCAAACAAATAATGCTGCAACAGGTAGTGCAATGAATTTAGGTACACCAAATATCCCACTGCTTACAGCTATCCCTGAAAATTCTGGGAGTATATTTCCCATGTTAGCTGCAAGGAGGGCAATCATCATTAAAAAGGTTATCTTAATACCAACCTTTTCACGTATAAGATCTGCAAGCCCTTTTCCAGATACAATACCCATACGTACGCCCATTTCTTGAATTATGGCTAATGCTATGATCATGGGGATGAATAGCCAGAGTAAATCGTATCCAAATTGTGAACCTGCCAGTGAATAGGTTGTTACCTCCAGCATCATTATCTACATTTGCTGTTATAATTCCCGGACCCATCACAGATAGAAAGATTATGAAACTCAAAAAAATAGGGTTTTTAAAGACACAGGTAAAAATTCGTAGATCCATTTTTTAACCCCAAAATTATCTTCCAAACATTCTTGGTACTTGTTTTTTCCATGCCGTTGGAAGAACAATATCTATGGCATCGTCTATTGTTACCATTCCCTTAAGATTATTTTTACTATTTACAACAGGCAAAGCTATTAAATTGTATTTTGCAATTTTCTTAGTGACTTCATGTTCTTCTTCCATCACATCAACTGTTATCAATTCTTTAGTCATGAAATCCTCTAGTTTTTCATCCGGATCAGCGAGCAATAGCTCTCTGAGTGATATAACACCGGATAAATCACCAGATTTTGATAATGCATATATATAGTAAATACTCTCCACTTCTTCTGCAATTTCTTTAAATTTATTTAGGATCTGGTGTGCTGTAAGTTCTTCTGATACTGCTGCAAATTCTGTGGTCATTATTCCACCTGCAGTATCTTCAAGATACCCTAAAAGATGTTCAACATCCTTTGTTTCATCAGGATCCATTAAATCGAGCAATTCCCTTCCCCTCTCAGCAGATAAATCACCAATTAAATCAGCTGCATCGTCGGGTGACATTTCTTCAAGGAGATCTGCGGCCCTTTTGTGTCCATCTCTGTAAAAGGGGTTACCTGTCTTTCAGGAGATATTTCTTCAAGGGCATCGGCAGCAATTTCTTCATCAAGTGAATTTAGAATTAACATTACTCTCTAGAACATCAACATCTTTCCAGGAAATATTATCTTCTTGAAGTTTGATACCCAATCCTTTTGGAATTTTTTCAAGTCCAAGACGTCTTAATATGCCCTTAAAACTTATATCTGCCCCAATTAGACGGTAATATCCCTGTGTTCTTGCAAATTGAAGATCGTTGATCCTTTTTATCTTTTTCCCCCAAGATCAACCACTTGTTTGTCCAAGACTTCTTCTGTAAGTTTAATATCCCTATTTTTAAATTTATACTCTTTAATATCTTCTAATTTAATTTTAAGTTTAATTACTTATTTATAGAATCAACATCTTCCCATTGGATATTAATATCTTTTTTGTCGGAGGTACGTACGCTTATTGCCTCTACTATTGGATATGTTACACTCACAGATGCTATAAAATCTTTGAACTTTCCAATTTTTTTTCCTTCACTGTCAATCACTGGTTTTTTAATGATTTCACTTAAAAAACGCATCGTAACCCCTCCTTTATTGTTAAACTTATTATTTTCTAGGGATTAGTGGAACCATCTCTTCTTTAACCCGTTCCATGACAATCATTTCAGTTAAATCCTCAACACCATCAATGGAGCGTATTTTAGTATTCATTAACTTGTTGAGTTCTTCTATGTTTGGAACCCAGACTTTAATGAGAATATCATACTCTCCTGAGACGCTGTATACTTCTGAAACTTCATCTAGTTTTGATAGCTCTTCTTTACAGATTCATGTAATTCAGACTCTGTTTGTATGATAATTATAGCTGTAATATCAAGACCTATCTTTTGCCAATCTAGTATCACTGTGTAACGTTTTATTACATCATTTTCTAATTTTTTAAGTCTATTAGAGATTGTTGCATCGGGCACATCTATCTCTTTTGACATTTGAGATAATGAAATTCTAGAATTTTTAATTAAAGAATGGATATAGCTGTATCTACATCATCCATTTTTTATTCAACACCTATATTTTTGTTAGTACACCTACTATATTCAACCATCATATAAACATTTATGGGAAAATTACTAATATTTCATTAAAACTTTAGAATTTTACCGAATGTTATGATATTTGTGGGTAATCTAGAAATTTGTAAATATTTTAATTGAACACAATAAAATTAGGAGAGATAATTTATAAGATCATAACAACTTACCAAATAAATCAGAATATCTTACATACAATCCGCTGTACCAATATAAATCAAACTGATTCTATAATCAGTTAATCCAAATTCTATTATGGATATACTATAATTTTGGGCAGGGAATGAATTCTATTTTTGGCCTCAATTATCCTTATTTTGTTTTACAATACAAATCGATAGTTTTAAAGAACTTGAAACCAATAAATTAATAATGACACGTAATATGTTGGTTTAGTGTATAAGAATCAAATAATATGCTAATTAATAAAAAGGAATATTTTGGATAAAACCGGATATTACCAAAAATTAGTAGATTTATCATAAAATGGAAGGATCTTACATTTTTTAATTAAAATTTTATTTGAATAAAAAAATATCGATATATTTAGAGAATAGTGATATTGTGAGCCCATCAGTAATACCCCACCCCCTAGCCGAATATTTGGAATCAATACCATATAAGCTTGTTATATATGCTTTAACTGCAGTTTTACTGCTTATTATTTATGGGGTGGTAGGTTCAATATTTATAATGAAATTAAATCTTATCAATTCCCTTTATTTTACTGTTCAAACCATAGCAACCGTGGGATTTGGTGATATCCAACCCCATACAGATGTGCAAAAAATTTTTACTATTACCCTTATATTGGGAGGGGTTGCCCTCCTGGCTTATGCATTTACATTAACAATAACGGTGGTAACAATGGCAGTTGGAGAAATAACATCTGGTGCTAGACAACGAAGAAGTATCGGTGCTACAAAGGATCATTTTGTCCTATGTGGTTACGGTAGAGTTGGAAGTGCTGTTCATAAAGAGCTTAAAGAAAGGAATTTACAGGTTGTAATTATTGAAAAAAATAAAGATGTAACAGATAGAGAGATATGGGAAGATTCAAGTGTTCTTACAATTCAGGGAGATGCAACCGACGACAACATTATGATAGATGCAGGTATAAAAAGAGCTCGTGGTGTTATAATAACTACTGGTAGTGATGTTGATAATCTTTTCATAACATTGACTGCAAGGGAAATACATGAAGATATATGGATTGTTACAAGGGCCAGTAGAAGCGAAAACGTTCGCAGGTTGTATCGTTCCGGAGCAGATAAGGTTATATCTCCCGAAGCTAGTGGTGCCGAAGATATATATTTTGCTTCGATGGAACCAACCACCATGAAAATAACAGAGATGCATGGTGTAGAAGATCTACGCAGAGAAACTGAAATTATCCTGAAATATGGATGTACCATCGAGAATATAGAATATCATCTACCTGAGTTCAACGAACCACTGGCAAGAAAGGTAGGTATATCGGATTTGTCCCAGTTAAACAGATTTTTAAGCAGTTTAGAAAGTGAAAAACCCAGACAAAAGTCGTTACAGAATATGTATGAATCTGTAAGTGGAATCCATTCCCACTGGATATCAGGACCTAATAAGGAAAGTCTAGAAAAAGTAGTGGAAGAACTGAAAAAAGAAGGATTTCTTCTCGGGATCAATCTTAATGAACAGGAAATTGCCGAAGTTGCAAAGAAACACGGGGTATCTGAGGTTGTTTTAAAACCTGAAATAAGGATCACCGAGAATCATGGTATCAAGGATTACAACTTGATAGCAGAAATTATTTTAAAACATGGCTGTACACTTAAGGAGATTGAATTTTATCTTCCCGGATTCAACGAACCATTAACACGAAAGATTGGGCTTTCTGATATGGACCAGATGGAAAAATTTTTAGAAAGCTTAAAACATGATTCAACAAAGATGGAATCACTAGAAGGATTATATGACCTATCAGACAGTGGGATTCATACAATTACAATTTCAGGTCCTGATACTCAGCGTCTTTCTGAAATTGAGAAGGAATTTAAGAGGAAAGGATTCCTTTTAGGCATAAATTTAACACGTGAAGAAATAATTCAAAAAATTGCTGAATTCAATGCCGGCTCATAGATTAGAGTTATCAGAAAATATTAAACATTAATTATCTATTTATTTTAAAAAAATTATAAATTTTGAATAAAATGGTTTGGAGGGTACATTATGGGTTTTAAAAACAGTGAATGGTTTAATTTAAATGAAATTAAAGATGGAGTTTGGTTTATCAGTGATAAGACCGGGGCTAATTGTTATTTAGTTGAAGGTGAGACTAAATCTCTTTTAATAGATACTGGTTGGGGCCTTGGCAATCTTAGTGAACTGGTTGAATCGATCACTTCATTACCACTTAATGTTGTTTTTACTCATGGACATCCCGATCATGTTAATGGTGCATTCCAATTTTCTGATCTCTACATAACACCAGAAGACGAGGAATTAATGAACATGTTTTATATCAAAGAAACGCGTGAACAGATCATAAACAGGTTTAAGGGGATACTCCCATCTGACTTTTCAATAGATGATTGGGTTAACTCTCAAATAACCAATTCTTCCCCTATCTCAGAGGGTTATATATTTGATTTGGGTAACAGAAAACTTAAGGTTATTGAATGCCCAGGACACACAGCAGGCAGTATTTGTTTACTGGATAATATAGATGAAATACTATTTTCTGGAGATTCATTACTTGCTAAACCCGTACTGATGAATCTTGAAACATCACTCGGTTTAAAAACTTATTTGGAGAGTATTAAACATGTAAACACTTTTGATGATGATTTTAACATCATACTATCCGGGCATGATGATAAATCTGTGAATCCTATAGTTATAGAAGAATTAATTAGCGGAGTATCAGATATTATTCATGGTAAAATTGAGGGTAAACTTGAAAAAACACGTTTTGGAGATGCTTTACAATATAAATTTGAACACACTGCAATCAACTACAATGAAGATAGTTTATACTGAATATATGATAAAATTAACAAAAACCATTAAAAATAATTTATATTCGATCAGATATCAAATTAGAACGGTTCTTTCATTTTTTTATTTTTATGATAGCCTAATTTTTTCAATGATTTAATTGAAGCCTTCCTAACAGATTCATTGTTATCATATTGACCAGCAACAAGAGCAGAAATTGCACTGATTTCATTCAGATCACCCAAATAATTGGCTGCTATTTCACGCATTGATACATCACCATCTTCTAATATTTCGATAAATACTTTCGCAGTGGCTTTCCCGCCAATATTTACCAATGCTTTAGCTGCCATATATCTAACCGAATAATTTTTGTCATTTAATGTTCTTGCAAGTGGTTCTACTGCCTTGATGCTTCCAATTTTCCCTAAAGCTAATGCCGCATAAAATCGTGCAGAATCATCTTCTTCGATAAGAATGGGAATTAAAGCATCAACCGCCTTTTTATCTGCAATTTTTTTAATCAGTTTATAAATAAGGGATGGCAAGTAATCATCACCATATTGAAAATAAATTTAATGCTGATTTTGATCCTATGTACCTATATCATATACTTTAATTTTATTGAATTTTAAAATTTACATTTTCAATAAATTAAATTCCTAAATCTAAGTTTTTAATATTAAATCTCGTTTCTGAATATTATTTACGATTTGAATAATGTATTACTAACTACTATAATAGCGATTAATTTAATAAGGAAAAGTTTATATATATAAAGATACCTATTATTTACTGTAGCAATGCACATCCACCAAGTGCAATGTTATTTGTGAATGTACTGTAAACCATTTTTTATGATTGCTTTAGGCCCGTTTACCTGCAAACGTACGCAGTTTTAAACGTTACAAATATCATCAAAGCGGTACTAATATGATTGTAGACATGTTAGCCGCTTTGATAGTATTAAATAAAAAATTTTATTTTTAATATTCGAATTAACTATTTTATTATAAAATTTTTACATTAATAATCAAGAATTATGATGCTCTTTTTTTGTATTAATCATGATCATGTAAGCTAATAAGAACAAGGATTGCACATAGAAACACAGAACTACCCTTAAATGTAATCTGGTTATAATAAGTAATTTAAATTGCGATATAATAATTTAAAAGAATTATTGACAGTATCAGAATGGAATGTATAGTTTACTTCATAATTTTAAGAATTTTCATCAGATTTCATATGATCGCATTAAATATTCAGGGGGTTTTTTTTAAAAAAAATATGGGAAAAATGGGTTACTTTTTCTTTGGTGTTATTATTCCACCAATAACTGTTAGGGTTGCTAGTATTAATCCTGCTAGTGGTATTCCTGTATGTTGCATTGGTATTTTTGCGGTTGTTTTAGTGACGTTTAGTTGTTGAATTGGTTGGAGTTACTGGATTTATACTATTTTTTGAGGTTATTGTAATCGGATCTACACTTTCGGTGTTTAGGTTGTAGGTTTTTGAGGATATAGATGAACCGAATGCGTATACTCCGCTGTTGTTAATTTTCCCGCTTATGTACAAATATGGGTCACCGATAAATACATTTGTTAGTGTCCAGGTTATGGTGTTGGTTGTTTTGTTGTATGTCCAGTTACCGTTACCAGTAATTTTTGATACTATAAAGCTTGATGGTAATGGTATAATCATGGTAACGTTGGTTGCGTTGTCTGGTCCTTTGTTTCCAAGTTTGTAAGTGACAGTAAATATTTCACCAACTAAAGATTTATCTTTGGATGTTGAAATCTTAAGGTACAAATAAGCCGTTGGGGTCACTGTTAACACTCCTGTACCTACTGAAGCAGTGTAATTATTGTTTCCCATAAAATTCACAGTTACAGTGTAGGTTCCTGCACCATATGGAATATAATTTATTGTGGCTATTCCATTATTATTGGTGATTGCACTGTAATTATGGCTATTTACATTGAAGAATACTGTTTGACCAGCTAACAACTTACCATAAATATTGGTTAACATAGCTTTCAAAATTACTGTTTGATTATCTAAAACTGTTGCATTTTTAACTGTGATTGTTGTTGGTGTTTGGTCTACTGTTAGGGTGTTTGTGTTGGTTGAGTCTGCGTAGTTGGTTTCTGTTCCATTGTATATGGCATTTATTATGTAGTTGCCTGTATTCCAATTGGCTGGGATTGTCCAGTTTAATGTTGCTATGCCATTAATAACAGTTGCTGTGCCTGTTATTGTACTGTTTATTGTGAAATTTACTTGTCCTTCGTTAACTGGATTACCATAGTAATCTAGTATATGGGATGTTAAAGTGACATTTTGGCTTGGATAATTATGTGTCGATTCAACTGTGATTGTTGTTGGTGTTTGGTCTACTGTTAGGGTGTTTGTGTTGGTTGAATTTACATAGTTGGTTGTTCCTAGATATTCGGCTAGTATTGTGTAGTTACTAGCATTCCAAGTTTGTGGGATTGTCCAGTTTTAATGTTGCTATGCCATTTATCACATTCACTGTGCCTGTTATTGTACTGTTTATTGTGAAATTTACTTGTCCTTCGTTAACTGGATTACCATAGTAATCTAGTATATGGGATGTTAAAGTGACATTTTGGCCGGGATAATTATGTGTCGATTCAACTGTGATTGTTGTTGGTGTTTGATTCACTTTTAATAGTATGTAAACTGTTGATTATCAGTTGTTGTTGTAATGTTTCTCATACATGACGTTGTTGCTGTAAATATGGATGTTGCAATACCATTTAATGTTTTAGATGTTGGATTAATGGTTCCAGTCCAACTTACCAATACATCATCAGGTATATAACCCAAAGCTGGATCTAAACCCATAACAGTACTTCCATCATACAAATTATTAAAACTAACCGTAACCAAATGGTTCAGTTTTATTAATACTCATAGGATCTGCAGTTATAATCATATACAACCATGGTGAATAATTCACTACTCCAGTAATCAAACTAGTGAAATTTGGATTATTTGAACCCCACCAATTATACATAGCATTAGTATTGCTGCCCGTATTGTTCAAACCCAAGTTATTCTGATATATTCTATTGTAGTTTAGTGTATTGTTAGCAGCATAAATTGAAATGCCAACACCGTTATTAACAATGGAATTGTTATTCACATAATTATCAGAATTTTCTAATCTAACTCCCGATAGGGTGTTACTAGAAACTGTATTATTTTTTAGAGTAGAACTCCCTGTACCTGTTACAATTATCCCGTTTTGAGTGTTGTTAGAAACTGTATTGTTTGTTATATTGGAATTACTAGAACTGGTTAAAGTTATTCCGGTCCCTTTGTTGTTGGATACATTATTGTTTGTGACATTAGTGGTTGAACTAGCTAAATTAATTCCATTAGCATTGTTAGATACTGTATTATTTGTTATAGTAGAATTAAGTGCAGTTAATAATACAATTCCATTATCTTTATTATTAGATGCTGTGTTATTTGTTATAATAGAATTAAATGTGTTAATCAGCCGAATTCCCTGGTAAGTATTGTTTTTTGCTGTATTATAAGCTATTGTATTGTTTACAGTAGAAGAAGCGGTGTCTCCAACTACTATTCCATTATTCATGTTGTTGCTCACGATGTTATTGAGTATGGTTGTATTTACTGAATTTGCATACACATATATTCCATCTATGTTCTGAGTTATGGTATTATTGAATATATATGAATTAATGGAAGTAGCAGAAATAATTCCACCATTTCCCAAACTATTGCATATTATATTATTAGATACATTGGAATTGCTGGATGATGATAAGTATATTCCACGATTCGTATTGTTATATGCTGTATTATTAACAATAGCTGTGTTAGAAGAGGTATCAAGTGTTATTCCATTTTTGCTGTTACCGGAAGCATTGTTATTAAAAACACCCGTGTTATTAGAATAACTTACATATAACATATACATAAAACAAGAATTAGATAAAATTTATCAAGAGGATATCATGAGGGGAATGTATAGTCGCGGTCACAAACCTGGATTTTATTATTATCATGGAAAGAATGGTAGAATAATAGTCAATGAAGAAAATAAAGATGTGATAAAAAGGGATGCTGAAGAATTATCCCTTGAAATATTTAATAGTGATCTTATGTGTCCACAGGCTATTTTTGAAACAGATGTAGATGATAAAGTAAAAAAAACTCTTCCAATGATATGAAACTAAGGAACCTTCTCAGATCATTAGATATTAACAATCCTTTCACAAAAAAGGAATTATAACTCCAAATTGTGTATATTCACTATTTTCAGATCTTAGATTTAATATACTCCAAAAATAAAATTAATAATTAATTACTTTTTTTTTTGTTACTCATAATTTTGTATCTTTTAGCATAGCAGCACACCTTCTTATTTGATGGAAGGGGATAACGTCAACAATAACATATTTTGATTCAATATATTCCCTGTGAATAAAGATTGCAGTTGAAACTTCAATTTTTATAATTTCTTGATCATTTTTAACTGCTCCAACAATCTCTTTTACAACAGATTCACCATTTAATTCGTATGGGTCGTTGAAATCTATTTCAATACTTTCTATTTCCCTGGTTATTCCCATATTATCCACCCCTAAATATTATAAATTACATACCTATCTAATTTTATTAGTTTTGTTGAAATTAAATTTTTCTAAAAACAAATTTTATGGTATCAAATATATGTATATTTATTCCCATTATAATTTTAAATATAGTAGATGCTTTAGTTTAACTTAATTACGGGGTTTTACACTTCTATATATTTAATCTTGATTTTGAATAAGTTATTCTATTTTAAGAATGTATTCTCAATTTGGGTCTAACTATGGAATAAATATTTAACTAGATTAAAGCATAAAGAAAAGAAATTACGATAATTTGATTAATTACAAATCTTTTAGTATAAATTTAATTATTAACAAAACAATATAATTAATATTAATTTTTATATCTATAGAATAAAATTTAGGTGAAAATCTTGCGTTTGAACAAATTAACTATCATAGGAATAATAATAATCTTGTTTGCGGTTGTATTGGCCGTTACTAACTTTTTGGATAAAATAATATTGGACATCACTTACCCTTTTTTAGAAGGATCATCCCAGGGTAAATCAATAATTCTCTTTAGTGTAATGGGAAGTTTGTTGTTGTTATATCCATTATTTAATTTAGAAGGGATAATAGGTAAAAGAATATCTTCAATAAATAATTTATTAAAATATGATGGCAAAAAATATCTTAAATTCACTATAATGACCATATTTTTTACCTACATATTCGGACTACTAATCGAAGTATTAATAAGAATAAAATTAGGTGTATCTATATTAACTACATTTATTGCTTATAACTCAAATTCCTACAGTTCATCGGCAGTGGCTCACAGTCATGTATTTAAGTCGGTTTTAGGTTTCATTATCCAATCTTTGGGAATACATATTAATACTGGAGTAAACGCTGGAGTACCCCTCATACCTTACACTATACCGTTAGCTCTGATTGTACTGGTTACATGGCCATTAATTTATATTGCAGGAATTATTTCCGTGAGTAATCAGGAAAGAAATTTATATAAAATTATATTAGCTTTTGTATTAACTCTCTCTTTAATTGGAATTTTGGATGGTGGACTATTTTCAACACCAGCTATAATTGGTCTTGCAGGTCTTTTAGGTATATATTTCATAAAAAAACCGTTTTCAGCCAGAAATTTATTAAAACCTAGTGTCATAATAATTTTTCTTATTATTCTCAGATTTTCTTTGGGTCTTCTGGGTACCAATACAGAGGTTCATGAAATAACCATAATAAACCCTGCAGATAACATTGATCTTCAAGGATATGATGTCTTGAATGTTCAAAAGGAGCAAAATAAAACAATTATTACAGTACCAGGGAATATTAACGATAAGGTACTCTTAACTGAATTGACTAAATCATTAAAGGGTAAATGTAGTGGATTTTTCCTTTCGTGGAACATACTTTCGTATGTTTAGTAAACTAAACTAATAAATATATTTCCATGAAAATTTCCTATTTTTTTTATCTATAAACTAAAAATTAGTCCCAAAATATTGTTTAAATGGTATAAATGAGATATTAACAGCTAATAGCTTAGTTTAAAGCTCATGTAAACTCAAAAATAATTAACATGATTGTTTAAGTTGATATGAAACATCTGTTATTTTTAATAAATTAGATAAAAAATAATTTAAAAACAGATCTTTAGGGTCTTAAATTTTTTTCTTTTTTTGGAGGTTTGTCCTTCTGTGTTTTGGGTGTTTGGAGGGGTGTTTGTTTTGTTATTTTAAAAATACATTTTAATTTTTGTTTTATAATTGTAATGGGCCTTCTAAACCGTTAAATTTAAATATCAATGCTTACATATATTTATTTGAGGATAA
>PLXT01000126.1 GCA_003151535.1 Methanobacterium sp. | reverse complement strand
TTATTTCCATTTTTAACTAGGATTTCAATTAATATGCGTTATCAGCAAAAATAAATGATTTATGTTGGGTTTACAGTTACAGCTTTTGAATATGTAATATTGGTTAAAACTTCATAAAATCTCTTAAAATTTAATTAAGATAAATATTAAACCTATTTGGATTATGCAACTCCTTAAGATTCTGTTTTTTTATATAGGGGCTAATGTGACAATGTTGAAAAATGATTGAATACGGCTTTTTTAATGATAAATGGTTTTAGTAGACCTAATTTATTAGAACCAAGAACTGAGGGGGCTTATCAATATATGAGTAATTCAATATCATCATAGAGTGCCTTAAATTGATAAAAGAGTCCTTAGGCTGTCTTTTTTTAGAAATTTGACCAAAGGGTTTATAAGTGATGTTGAAGTCTTAGAGTTTAAGTTCAAGGAAGTGTCTTAAAAAATCTTTTATGACAAACTTGGACGTCGGAGGCGATCAAATTAAGCGAAAAGCAATATGCTCAGTTATTTTGCTATTGGCTTTTGCTCTAATTTTGAATGTTAACGCTTCATCAGCTGCCGCTGTTAACGGAACAAGCAGTGTAAATTCAAGCGTTAAAAGCGATTTATCACCTACTGTGACAAATCCTATAAATTCAGTTAGTGCAAACACTAGTAATAAGAGCACAAATTCAAATTTAAAAGTTTCAGCTATAGTGAACTCAAGTATTGCAACTAAAGTCAATGATACTTCAGCACCCCAAGTAGTCGAATCAGACCCTACAAATAAATCAGTTAATGTAACAACAAACAAAGTTATTAAAATCAGTTTTAATAAACCAATAAAATTTGTAAGTAACGATCCATGGATAACAGTTAAAAGCAGTACAGCAAAATATCCAATAACTTTTAACAAATATATAAGTGGTAATATCTTAACATTAATTCCCACTATACCATTAAGTACTGGAAACAGTTACTTAGTTACAATCCATGCTTTCAGTTTAAGTGATTTATCGGGTAATAAATTACAATCCGACTATAATTTTCAATTTGTAACTCAAACAATTCAATTAAGAATTGTTAATATTAACCCCGTTAAAAATGCAATGAACGTACCTATTGATTCGAAATTTGTTGCAATCACCTTTAACGAACCTATACAATTGAAAAAAGTCGGTTGGATTGAAGTCGCAGACAGCAAAGGAACAATTATACCTACAACAAAGACATTAAATGGCAATACATTAGCCATTCGATTTGCAAACAATCTAACTAACGGGATGACATACTCAGTGATACTACATGGCACTTCAATAACAGATCTGGCAGGTACAAATTTTTATCCATTTGTAACCAAGTTCACAACAGTTCCAAAAACACCAGTAATACCAGCAGCACTTAGACCATATTTATTAGCTACAGCAAACTGTCAATCAACAAACCCAACAATAATAGCATTGGCAAAATCAATTACCAACGGCTCCACATCACAATACACAAGTGCAGCTGAAATTTACAATTGGGTAAGAGATAACATAAACTATGCCTTTTACTACAACACACAGAAAGGTGCATTAGGTACATTATCGTCAAGATCAGCTAACTGTGCTGACACATCACATCTTATGGTTGCACTCGAAAGAGCTGCAGGAATACCAGCAAGATATGAACATATATATGCTCAGTTTTCAAGCGGAAATTGGTACGGTCATGTAATTGCACAAGTATATGTAGATGGTAAATGGTATTATGCAGATGGAACCAGTTACAGAAACTCTTTTGGAGTTGTCAAAAACTGGAACACTGCCACCTTCGAATTAGAAGGAATATATGCATCACTTCCATTCTAGGAGGGAAAAATATTATGATAAAAAAAATCATAGTTGCCTTAATGGTTGTGGCAGCTGTATCTGGTTTAGTATATGCGACTTATGGAAACACAAGTAGTAATATAACCAATAACACTACAAATCAAGGAACAGAGCAGACTCAACAGATTAACAACGCAACAACACAGAATACAAATAGTAACACAAAAACAAACACAAAAACAGCAATATCCTCAGCAGAGGCAATGAAAATAGCCAATACTTACATACAAGTATCAAATGCAACAGCAGGTACACCATCCTTGGTAAAACAAGACAATAAAATGGTATACATTGTACCAGTAATTGACAACGGAAAAAATGTTGGTGAAATTGATATAGACGCACAAACAGGTGCAAACCTGGGAGGAGCTGGAGGAAGTCCTTAATGGACTTTCTTTACTTCCATTTTAATATTAAATGGGAGAGGCTGACCCATAATTATATTACTTTTCTTTTATTTGTTATTAAATGATTTTTTTTTGATATCTTTTTTAGGAGTTAATTATATATTGGTGGTTGTTCTAGTATTATTATACTGTTTGTGTTTATTTGGAGGTTGTGTTTATGGTTTTAAGGGAAGATAAAATGGGTCAGACTTTTCTGGTGCCGGTTGATTTGAAAGAGTTTAATCCAAAGGATCATATATGTTTTTATGTTTCAGATATTGTTGATAAATTAGATTTTAGAAAACTTGATAAAAAAATATAGATATAGTGCAAGTAAACCTGCTTATTCGCGGCGAATGTTAATGAGAATTATTATAATGGCTCCTATTGATGATGTTTTCTCATCCAGGAAGCACACAACATAAAAAGAATATTCAACAAAATAACACAACAAATACTCCCAAAAAAACACAAAACCAACCATCTAAAAAACAAACAAACCCACCAAAAAAAAAATTACAAAAAATTAATATTGACTCAACCTCTAAAGTGTAATAATTTAAAATTTAAAAAAAATCTACAACAATTTATTTAACTTCTATATCCTAATTCCACTTATCTGTTTTTATGAGCAAAACATCGTGCAAGATGTTGATTTGTGACTTATTAATTAAGTGTTAATCAGATTTGGATTAGAGTTTAAAGGCTTGAACATTATACTTGTTTTGGATGGAATAAAAAAGGTTTAAGTAATTAAACTCTAATTTAGTAAATAATATTAAATGTTATAAATGTATAGGATAAGAGTCATATAGCATTAGTATAAGAATAATTGGGGTGATGTAAATTAATAAAAAATTATTATTATCAATTTTATTATTATCATTTGGTTTAGTATTCTTTTTAAATATTAGTACATCGGCAGCAGCAAATATCACATCTACATCCCCTAAGATAATATCGGTAGATCCGGCCAATAATACAGTAATATTAAAAAGCCAAACCATTAAAGTAACTTATAATGAATCAGTAAAGACTGGAACTAAATTGATAACACTCAAAAACAGTGCTGGAACATTAATAAAAACTAAAAATAGCATCAGTGGCAAAATATTAAGTATTACCCCAACAAGTCAATTAGCCACAGATGTTAAATATAATCTTATAATGAACGCTGGAAGTGTTCAAGATTTATCTGGACATAATAATTCATATTATTCAACCTGTTTTACAGTATCCCCAATCACTTTAGCTCAAATAAAAGATGGATTTTCTAGAGCACAGACTTTTGTCAATATTAACCTAAGATTACCCAACTATGTGAGTTACGATACAAAAACGATAGGTATAACAGAATTTCAGAAGATCCTTGCCACTCAGGGATTAAAAATTAATACAAAAATACAGGATTTAATAGTAACGAATGTCACAGCCCCTATAAAAGGATTTAAAGGAAATACCATAATTGTATCAAACACCATTAAAAACAGAGGAAACACAGCTACAAATGGTTTTTGGGTAAGTTACTACCTAAAACTAAGCTCAAACAATATAAATAACTATATAGGTCATAGATATATAAGTTCACTTGCTGCAGGAGCTAGTAACAGTCAGAACACACAATTAACCATACCAGTTAACATTACCAGCTCTAATTATTATATAATGGCATATGTAGATAGTACTAACCTTGTAAACGAATCCAATGAAACCAATAACTATGGATACAGCCCCACCAAAATTCAAATTATAGATTACACTCCAATTTACATTACAAGTGATAATATCGACTATTCTTCAAAAGACATTGTTAGAATAAACAATATAGTTGCTGGTTTAAAAGCAATGGGACTTTATGCGGTCAACTATGGTGTAGGTTCAAATAAACATTCTGATATTGTGTGGTCTCCTACAATGGTAATACCCGCAAATGCCTTGATTGTTAATATATATGGTGGTGTTTGTGCAGGTACAATATGGGAAATGTGCCAGAATGGTACTAATTTTAAGAAAGCCTTGGGTAGTAGGAAGATATTTTCTATTTGGATTAATACACCTGTTAATATAACTAATACGATATTTTTACAACGGTCTCATGATGATAACTTTACAGCTTTATATGGTACACCATTGGGATTCCCAAACTTCCTAGATACAAATGGTGATGGAAAATTTGAGCCGGGTGTAGGATATAACAGCACAACAAAAATGATATATCCAAATAACTTTACAGAAGAGGATGGAATATCCAATCCTACCTTATTATTAACCGCAAATGGTTATGATTATTTATATCATCAAGACGAAAATGACGTTACATATTTAATTAACGCAATATACCATGAAGCAGTATTAATGTGATTAAAATAAATAAAAATAGAGTCTTATATGATTCTATAAACTTCCCTTTTTATCCATTTTATTTATTAATCCCAATTATTATGCTAATAGGAAAAAGCAGAATTATAGAAGGGATAATATATTGGTAGAAATTTAAACAAAACTTATAGAATTATAAAAAAAAATTTATATTCAAATGATAAATTTACTGATAATATTATTATATGGATGAAAAATATCCTATTAGAAATTTCTCATCCGGTATCTATATACGGAATAGAAAATTCCTACTAATATAATTAATATGAACAGGAATAATGTTCCAATACCCCAGACTCCATGTAATCCTATTCTTCCAAGTAATAAAATAATTCCAATTTTTCCAAGAATTCCTGTTTTTCCAATACTTCCAAGACTACCGGCAGCACCAAATGAACCTAAACCGCCCATGCTTCCAGTTCCAAAAGCTATTAATGTTGTTGGTAAACCTAACATATGCTAATACACCTTCTATTTGTTTATTTTATGATAAAATTTATGATTATAATTAAAATATTTATAATTGTTAAATAATTTTTTTTGTCAGAATTTATAATTATTACAGATACAAGATAATCTTGATTTATATTTTTTTTAGAATTTATTAAGGAATCTATAGGTTAATTTAAAATCAGTAGCTAGAAATTGGGGAGTATTATATAATATATCATTTATTAAATCATTAATTGAATTTTAAACAGATATTTAATCATTCCCCATTTTATTAAGAATTTCTTTAAGGTTTTTAACTGAATCAGAGAATTTTTTTAGATCCTCGTCTGATAATGTGGATAGATTCATTTTGATCTCGTTATTTGAATGTTTTCTCCATTCATTCAGGAGTTCATTTCCCTCTTCTGTGAGGGCTATGTTGATGACTCTACGATCATTTTTGTGGGGTAATCTTTCAGCTAAATTGTTTGCAACAAGATTATCAATTAAAGATGTCATATTGGACTTTGAGATATAAACCATCCTTCCGATTTCAGACATTGGAAGTTCGCCACATTTCTTAAGCACTTTTAATATGTGGTAATATGAATGGGACATTCTGTTCTGTTTTAAGTTTTTTTTGTGTTTAAAAAGTTTTTTTCTAAACAATGGAAAAAACAGATAAATATCGTCCACCATTTGGTTTAATCTTTCTTCGTCCATATTGAATCTCCATTTACTTATTTTATATTATTATTGTATAAAAAACATTTCGAATAAATTTACTTCTATTTATCAGATATATTAAACAGTATGATCACTAGAGTTTTAATATTAATACTAGAATTAAATTTCTTTCACTATAATTTTTAATTGTATGATATTGTTAATGAAAAATTATATACTTATTTATATTAAATAGCCTAAAAAAGAGGTTAAAATTCTTTTATTTAATTTTTAACCAGTTTCTATTAAATTTAAATAAAAAAAATTTATTTAAATATTTATTCTTTTATCATGTCACGGACCATTTTAATCAAGTCGATCTTCTGCTGTGCCATGGATGCTTTCATATCCATTTTTGCAGCAATAATTCTCTTCTTGTCTTTCATGATCTCAGCTTCCTGTTCTGCCATAGATATTTTCATATCCATTTTTGCAACTATGATTTTATTTTTATCTTCATCAGAAAGTTGTTTCATTATTTTTTTCATGATTATTTTTTTCATTATTAATCCTTTTTTCATTTCATCGTGACCATATTCACCCATATGGTGCATTCCGCCCCTCATATGATGCATTTTTGCACCAAACTCTTTATTTGTAGGTCCACAACTATTTTCTTTGTTTTCTTCACACATATCATATTCACCTTTTAGTTTTTTTTGGTTAAAATTATTAAAATATTTCACATTAACCAATAGTTATATTATAGAACTATTCACTTATAAACATTTCGTATCATAACAGTTCTAACCAATATTTATTATACTGTAGAACTAAATTTTAATGAACTTGTAGACAGGCTGAAAAATCATTATCTTTGCAAAAAAAATCTAATTACACATAAAAAAATTAGTATTAATAAAAGTATTAAAATTATTAAGTAATAGTATTCTCAACAGGTAATGTAAAATAAAATGTTGATCCTTTTCCTTCTTCTGATTCTACCCATATGTAGCCATTATGTCTTTCAATTATTTTTTTTTGTGAGGAATAAACCCATTCCAGTACCATCATATTCATCTCCTTCGATGTAGCCTTTGGAACATTTCGAATATACGTTTGTGGTAGTGTGGATCAATTCCTATATCATTATCTGAAACGCCAAATATCCAATGATCTTCCTCTATTTTTGCAGAAATATAGATCCTAGGATTTTTATTGTTTCTAAACTTTATTGCATTGGTTATTAAGTTTTGGAAAACGTGTATCATTTGTGTACGATTAATAAAAACCGTTGGCATAGGATCCCAAGTTATTACAACGTTGTTCTCATCAATAATTAATTTTAAAGGAAATATAGATTCTTCAATAAATTGTTTAAATCTATTTCACTGTATTTATCTTCTGCAGAGGTAATCCTTAGTCAATAGAATTTGATTAGTTATTTCAAATAAGAGTTCATTAATAAATAATATATGATGGGATATAACAGAAATTTATCTATTATGTAAAAATCCATTATTTATACAAATTATTAATTATTAACGAGGTTGTAAATGGAAAAAAATATAGCTGTAAAATTGGAAGTGGGTATTGGGAGGAAAAATATGAACGTTCCATTCTTTGATCTTAAGAGACAGTATGAATTAATTCGTGAAGAGATAGATGATGCCATTCAAACAGTGTTGGATTCACAAAGATTTATTATGGAGGATGAAGTCCAGAATTTTGAAGATAACGTTGCAAAGTACTGTAACTGTAAACATGCTTATAGGTGTAGCAAGTGGTACAGATGCATTACTGTTAGCTGTTAGAGGATATGATCTGACTGGATGTGTACTAACATCTCCCTTCACATTTTTCGCAACGGCAGGTGCCATACACAATGCACGTGCAACACCTAAATTTGCAGATATAGAACATGAAACATTTAATATTGACCATACCAAAATTCAAGAAACCATTAGTAAAGAAACTGATATAAATGCCATTATTCCAGTACATCTTTTCGGTAAACCTGCTGAAATGGATAGTATTTATGAAATAGCCAAAGATAATGATGTGGCTGTTATTGAAGATGCAGCCCAGACATTATGTGCTGAATATAATGGGAAAAAAATTGGATCATTAGGTACTACTTGTTTCAGTTTCTTCCCCTCTAAGAATCTTGGTGGTTTCGGTGATGGTGGGATGATAACTACCAATGACGATGATATAGCCGAAAAAATTAGGATACTACGTATCCAGGGGGTCACACCCCAAGTATTATCATCATGTAATTGGATATAACAGCAGATTAGATGCTATTCAAGCAGCTGTTTTAAATGTTAAACTTAAATATCTGGATGGATGGGTTGATAATCGTATCAAAAATGCGAATGTGTACAGTAAATCATTAAAGGATATACAAGAGTTAGAGTTACCAGAAACAAATACAAATGAGAATCATAGTTATAATCAGTACACCATCAGGGTTAAGAATGGTTTAAGAGATAAATTAAACGATTATTTAAAGAGTAACGGTGTTGGATCAGCAGTCTATTATCCATTACCACTCCATTTACAGCCATGTTTTTCATCTCTTAATTATAAAGAGGGTGATTTCTTAAACTCTGGATATGCATGTAATGAGGTTCTTTCAATACTAATATTTCCAGAACTTAAACATGAAGAATTAGATTACACCGTAGAAACTATTCAAAATTTCTTTAAAGACAATTAAAGATAGGGATTTAATTCCATTTTTTTTGTGAGATAAAATAATCAAAAATTTATATGAAGTAATATATTCATATACAAATTTATTAATAAGTATCAATTATTAGATTTTAATTCAAAGTTGGAATTATGTTCATATTTTTTTTTGTAATCTTAATTAATCTGGAT
This sequence comes from Methanobacterium sp., assembly GCA_003151535.1. GTDB lineage: Archaea > Methanobacteriota > Methanobacteria > Methanobacteriales > Methanobacteriaceae > Methanobacterium_B. The sequence continues at coordinate 12,250 of PLXT01000126.1, read as the reverse complement.
GGGTACGTTCTGGCAGTAATAATATGGCACCAATTAGGAAGCATATACCTCCAGTAAATGTTCCCCAGTTCACCAGTGTTAAATTAATTGGCTGGCCAGTTAATGGTATGATAAACGCATCAATTGCAGAAACACCAAATGCAATTGATCCTAAAAGATTTAATAATGCTATTTGCCATGAAAGATTTCCTGTTTTCCATGAAAATAGGGAATGTCCAACTTCCATCCATACTAATCCACTTGCAACCAAAAAACAGATAGAACCATACATATCAGGAACCCATACATGATGATTTATTTGATGGATAGTAAATGTACTGTTTAATGCGTAAAAAGTGCTTATGTTAAAAAAGAGTGTTCCAATAAGCTGGACAACCCCTGCAAGCCAGTCAATTCTTTTAGGTTCCCATGTTAAAAAACGTATTTTCTCCTTTAATAAGAAACCCTTAGGTGTTTGGCGTGCGTTTATTGTTTCTATGTACTGGGAAAAAGCAGCTGTTGTGAAGAAAATTGAGCCTACGAAGAAGGTTATTCCATCAATTTGATTGCCAACCCAATCCACATAACCTGGTGCAGCTCCAGCTGCAAAGCATGCAGAACCAATTGCAAAGAGTAAACCTATCCACCATCCAATTGCTCCAGGAGCCCACCATGTGGAATCCGTACCACTCTCCAAAAGATTATGGTGTTTACGGTGATCTCTCGAATCCCAAAGAACATGATCACCATTGATATGCCTTAAAATTGCCCTAGTTACAAAAGGTCCATAGCCTTCAGTTTTTATGCATAACCATCCATCAGGCAGATTAATCGACGGGATATCTGAGCAATCTTTTTTTATTTCCTTCAATTTATCCCCCATTTTTGTTCCATTATAAAAGAATGGTCAAAAATTTAAATTCATTTAATGATACATTTCAATTTAATACTATATCTTTCTCATTCTGATCAGATTTGTCCACCCGTGTACGAGTAACCTGTAACATTTTTTCAGGATTAGTATTTCATAATTTCAAACAATTATATTTTTTTTATTATCTTCTTTATAGAAATATAATAGGAATATGACAATCATAATTAGACTATAGCTTGCCCAAAGGATTATAGAAGGGTAGGTGGTCGTGTTTTTTCCACTGATTATTTTAAGGATACCTATGATGATCGAGATGGTTAAAAGAACCATAACAAACAATTGGGGTAAGATTTCTTTAAATGGTGTTTTATAATTCCCTTTTTTGGGTGTTACCTTAAATTTTAATTTTTTATTGGTCAAGCCATAAATTAGTGCTTTAGTATAGACTGGAAACAAACTAAAAAACAGTGCTTGTGCAAGGATTAGTTCTTTAAGTGGATAACCTCTTTCCCGGTAGCTTGTAACGGTTTGGGTTATGATCATCAGTAAAAAAAGGTAGAATGGAATGTTTAAAGGGCCTAAAACTAGGGGTTTTAGATTAAACATTAATACTGATACGGGATATAATAACCAGATGAATATTGCTACTCCAATAAAATACCAAGATCCGTTTAGTACTATATATTCCCACCATTGTAGTGATTTTAGGCTGTTAGGTTCTTTTATAGCTTTTTTTAAGACTTTTTTAGTATTTTGGAAAGTTCCATATGACCATCTTAATTGTTGTCCATAATATGCTGACAATGAAGGTGGTGCCAAACCCTCTGCATAGACTTTGTCCATATAAAGAGATTTATATCCTTTAGTGTGAAAAATGAATGATGTGGCTATATCTTCGGTTATACAGCTTTCATCCATCCCCCCAATCTTCTTTAAATCTTTTAATTTAATTATTACATTTGTTCCACATATATAGGCTGTTTCATTAACACATAATCCACGACAAATGTGTTTATAGAAAATGTGTTGTTGAAACGAGTATGCTAGTCCCAGACGATCATTTTCAGACATTCGAAAGTATTGTGGAGTTTGTATAAATGTTAAATCAGAGTCATTTTCCATAATTGGTATTAAATCCTTGAAAATAGAGCTTTTTAGTCTATGATCAGAGTCTAAAATTAGTACATATTTAAAATTGTTGTTAAGATTTTTTATGGCATCATTAATGGAACCTGCCTTGTATCCTCGTAAATTATCTCGATAAATGTACTTAATATCCATCTCATGACACATAATAGCTGTTTTATCACGGATGTCATTGTTTGTAGAACTGTCAATTAAAATAACCTGAAAATTTTCATAATCAACATTTTTAGCTTTCAAAATGGTTTCTTTAACCATATCTGGATTTTCATTAAGGGTAGGAATTATAATAGCTACTAAAGATCCTCTACTTGCCATTATACCTTTATTATTTGTAATTAATTGGTTATCATAAATTGTTAAGGATTTAATGAGATGATCAATGTAACCAACACAATGCAACCCACTATAAAGAAAAGAGATTAAAAGTATAACAGAAATTCCTTTCTCTAAGAGCGAAAGTTTACCAGTAATTAGTATAGGATAAAAATTTGAAGATAAAAACAGTAAAATAGTAATAAACATAATTAAAGAAAAAAGAGTTATTATTAATTTTAAATTATTTTTAATTCTGAAAAAGAAGCTGATACGATATTTATCGTAGATAAATGATCTCATTAAATGTACTATTATGCTTTGTACTATACATTTTTATCTATTATTTTAGAAGTTTATACACTAATACTTGGATTATAAAGATGAAAGATTTATTTAAATTTTAACCTAAAAATCAAAACTAGATTATAGTACATTATATTTTAAATTTTGAAAATCTAGGTTTTATAATCAGTTAATCATCTTTTTTTTGAAATTTTTATTTCCCCACTTATGAATTAATGGTTTTACTTGAAAAATCTAATGGTGGAGTATGGAATGTTTTTATAAGTTTTATAGACATTTTTGAATTTAGATGAAATCATACCTGAAAAGAAAAAAATAAGGTTTATTATGCCTTAATTTGTATTTTTATGCAGTAGTGAATCCTGATTGTATGAGGTGTTTCTAGTCCACTGTCTGTTATTGTTAGTTTGAAAATGTTTTTAGTTCCAGTTACGTTGAGTAAAATTCTGTCTAAAAAGGTGAGTATCGAATTTAAGGGGTTGGTTGAAGTTGATTGTGGATAACTTTATTTATTTAGACCATAACTGCACTGTTCCCCGGGTATGTAATTGGAATACGTGGTTAATTTTCAATTTAATTATAGTTCAACAGGGCCGTGTCACTAGATCTGGGAGTTAAAACCACATTCATCATGTAAAATGGAGAAATCATATCTTCTTGTTCAAATAAAAAAAACAACAGACCCATCTCCATAGGTTTTAAAAACATAATTCACAACCATTATATTAACATTTGATATTTCAATTCATTTTGTAGGAAGTGTATGTGATGAGAATTGATAAAAAAACAGAAATGCGTCGTTACTCATTCTAGTTAGAGGCCTATAATTTACTTTACCCTGATGTTCCACTTCTAACTTTCGGCTTTCCCCATTTATTAGGATATCTACGTTCTAACATCCAAGCAGCAGCTTTCCAATTTGTTTCAGCGTGCTTAGCGATGATAACCACATCTCGCGCTTCGGCAATAGCCTTTGCCTTTGTTACAGCATCTCGAAATTTTGAGTATTTAGTAGATCGGGTAGATTCATCAGCTTTTTTTAACCACTTATAAAATGTAGATTTATTTATACCTACTAGTAAACATACTGTTTCGATGTAATTCCCTGCTATGAGCATTCCTACGATTTCTTCCCTTAATTTAGGAGTTAATAATGTAGGTCTACCAACATTCTTTTTAATCTTACATTTACGTTTCATATAATCATCATCTCCATTTTATATTCCATATTTACTGTCCTGTAAGCTGCATTTATTATCGTAAGTATTTTTTTCCCTACTATCCGTAAACTCTAATATAATATTTCTAGTTGTAATACTCATATCCCTATCCACACACACCTCCAAAAAGATCAGGGAAGAAGTTAAAACTATATTACAGAAAATTAATTTTTATTAATTAAACTCACCTATACTGTAACGCATTAAACAAAAAATTATTATTCCTTTACCTATTTGTGGAAAATGGTTATTGGTGTAAATAAATTTTTTTAGATATTAATTTTAAAATTATATACCGTATCATAGGTTAGAGGTAATTAATAATTCAGTAAAAACAATCTAAGTGGTCTGTGAATACGCAGAAACTTAGTGAAATTTTATTGATTAAAATTGAAAACCATTGGACCATGAGAAGGAAAATAGATACTAAAAGACATTTAAAAGGAGGGTTTTACGAAATATATTTTTTTTAGGACTGTTACCCTAGGCATAGGGATAAAATTTGCTGGCCAAATTTTACACCCCCTATATAATCATAATAGTTAAGCTCTTGATTGAAATGACCACTAACCCAATATTTGGAAAAAAAGAATAAAAAAAATATTAGAAGAACATGATACAAACCATGAAAAAATATGAAACATTGATCTTTATAAGAATTAGTAAAGGATATGTTCGAAAGGGGAGGACAAAGTTTTCCTGAAAATTAAGAAAATAATCTGAAAGAAAAAAATAATCTAAAGAAAAATAGTGAATTTATTTAATGAATTTAAGCTTTTTATCTATTAAACACATTAGATTATCTCTTAAAATAATTCTTTGGGCTTTATGCCTTCCGGATTTAACAATAACATGCACATCGGATATCTTTCTTGCTTCCCCTATAATTCGATCTCCTTTTATTATTGTTCCTTCATCAGTATATTTAACCATTTAAACCCCTTTCAAACGTCCTTCTTGTTCTAACTCTTCGGTTATTTGGATTACTAATTCCAAGTCTAATTCTAAATTTTCAGATACTTCGGATAAATATGCTTCATCATAATTCCGGTAATATCCTAAAATTTCTTTTTTAGCGTCATCATAATTAATATCTCGTAGTTTTATAACTTTGGTAGCTTTCAGTTTATCTCTAATGGATTCCCTTAAAAAATCGGAGACACTTAAATATAATCCATTATTTATTAGATTCACTATTTCTTCATATTCCCTTGGAGTTAATTTAGTCCCTACTGTTTTACCTTGTTTTATTTCTTTATGATTTACAACAGCCATAATCAATTATATATGGTTAACCATATATAAACTTATTTCAATACCCCCCCAAAACTTTGAAATTCTAACTATAAAAAAAATGATTTATTTACTCACCACCCCTCGCTCTAGGGAATTTTTGATATAAGTTCTCGAATTCTCTATCTGATCAAGGTACTCATCGATGGTGTTTTCAACAACTTCATAAGTTTTAATAGTAAGATCTTTTTCTTTGGCTAAGGTTTTCTTTTCTTGAATAATTTTAGAAACTGATTTTTTCCGACCGACGATACCTTTTTTATTATTAGCTGACTCATCAACTTCCTTTAATTTTGTCATACAGTCCCTTCTGATCTGTCTTATATCTGCACGGACATTGTACCTGATTTTTTTTAAAATCCTTTCAATTTCATTTAACTCATTTAAAGTATTCATGGCCTTATTAATGGTAGATACATCTACTTCCATACCCTCGATGCCCAAATCCAATAACTGTTTACTGTACCTTTTAATGCTAAACATAAAATTATCCCCCCATTTAACCATTAAAAAAAATTCCTTTAGAAATGGTAAATAGTCCGTCCAAAGAATCAATATACAACCATCAATATTTTGAATTTAATTTTAAATTCAGTTCCATTATTTCTATCTAATTCTATTTCACCATCTATTTGGCTGGTTAAACTGTTTATCAGTTGTAAACCGAGTGAATCTGTCTTCTGAAAGTCTATAATCTTCGGGGAATCCTATTCCATTATCTTTCATTGTGAATTCGTAGTGGTCATCTTTTGGGGGATGGAAGTCAACATTGATTTGTCCCTTATTTCCTTTGGAAAAATGTATTTTAGACTGTTGGTGATAAAGTTCATTTACTATTAATCAGATATCCTCTTGCAGCTCCAAAAACTCCACTAGTCTCGACCTTTTTCATCTTTATAGACTGAAGTGTTATACAAAATTGACATTGTATCCCCTGTTTTTATGCAGAATTTCAAGTGGATAATCTTTTACAAAACCATCTCGAGATACTTCTTCGTATCCTGCTTTTGCTTTATCGGGATCAGATGAAATATCAATTTGAACTATTAATTATAATTTGTTATTACAACTAAATAAGAAGGTTTTTAAATAAAAACAAGGATTTTATGTGACCCTTTTAACATAAACCTTTGATTTACAATTCAATAAAAAAAACATAAAATTACTATTAACATATAGAGTTTAACTCATTATTGTCTTTCGTTTTAGAGCATGTGGCCTAATATTCTATTTGATTCTTTGATATTCCTTCTAAATAGGATAATGACATTATTAGTTTATTTTGAGTATACGTTCTAATATAATATGACTATAAAATAAATCTTTACTGTTATATAGATACATAATTCCAGGTACTAGAGCTCATTCTGTTATCTTGTAAACATAATCTTTATTGAATATGGTTTATAAATAGGCAACCTACTTTCAGGATAATGCTAAATATCGAATCTAGTTTGTTCCTGTATTTCAATCAATTATTTTTTTAATGGCTGAGGTTTACATTTTGTAGAATAATCGATATGCGATGATAATGAATGCCACCAATAAAATGTGAACTTCACTTGAGTATTACAATAATATGAATATTTTTTAACCATTCAAGAATAATGGTTCAGAAGCCTTATTTTATTATTTAAACGTTATACTGGAAGTTTTCGAAGTTCATTATAATGCCATAATTTACTTCGCTAAGCCCCGAATATTGGTTTACCACAATGTTCGCTTATAATCTTTTTAAGTCAATAAAAATAATTAATTCATAACAAAATAAACATTATAACTCGATGGGAGTGCTATAACTTCCTGTCTAAAAAAATATTCAATATCCCCTAAATGATAATATTAGATTATTATACATTATATAATGCAAATTAATGAAAATTCTGCTGGTAAGAAAAAAAAGAAAAAAAGAAAAAACAGTCTTAACGCCTATTACATCGACACATAATTAGGCAATCTTTTATTTGTACTATAGAATTCCATTAATTTGCAGTACATGTAGACTACAGATTCGTAGGGAATATTCCCCAAAGAAGTTGAAACATAGTTGGGTGGTCTTCCATAGGTGTTGATATACGTTTTTATGTTGTTTGCAATTTTAATGTATTCTGTTTCCAATATGTTTCCGTGACTAAAGGTTCCTGTAGAGGCTGTAGGTGCATTGACGGTTTTCAAAGCAATTGAAGCTGTAGAACCACTGTTAACATTTAACAGATCCGATGTTAGAAGATATAAAACCTGGGGCATGGAAACTTGTGTACCTGATATTGTAACGTAAGATGGTAATTTTTTGTTTGTATCCACATAGGTCCTAACAGTTTTAGCAGCAGAATTTATCTGACTCATAGTTACAGTATTTGTTGGAGTACTCTGAGGTACATTAGCTGCCCAAACAATAAGTTTAGCTAATAAACTTGGATTTTGAGGGGTTAATTCAGGATGAACTCCGCTTAGAACAGTTCTTCCACTACCATAAGTATCACCTACTATAGCAGCGTAACCCTTATACCCCGTTGAACTATCAGCATAAGTAGCGAAAGTAGTCATACCACTGCCAGATGCATACATGGCAGGTCCGTTGTAGTGAGCCATAGTAATTGTACCGCTGAAACCTAATAACTGACTTCCAGCACTGGTAATGGTAACTGGAAGAGTTCCTTCATGAGTAACTACTTTGCAACGAACATCAGGCGCAACTCCCCAACCATAATAAGGAGTAATACCACCACCATTAACATAATATGAACCTGCATAGGCACCAGCACAAATTCCCAAGTATCCATTACCACTAGAAACGAAATTTTTTATGGCAGAACTACTGACACTGCTAATATATGTCCTACCACTGGAACCGCCCGGCATGACCAGGAGATCATAGTTAGATAGGATAGATGTGGTAATTGATCCAGAGGTTGCATAGGTGAAACGGTATCCTGGTACAAGGTTGTTGGTATTAGCACTAGTTAAAGCTGTCTTAATACCGGTTACATAGCTTGTTATGGCACCATTTCCATTATATATTAGCACTTTTATTGTTTTAGGAGTTGAGGTACTGGAACTTGTAGTACTCGTAGTTTTCAAGGTAGTTGATTGTGTTGCGGTAGTTGTTTGATATTGGGTTGAGCTTTGATTTTTTATATTTGTAGTGGTTGTAGAAGCTGCTGAAACATCATATATGTTTAAGGTCAATGTTATACCAAATATCAACAAAACCGTTAAAAGTATTTTTTTATTAATTTTACAGTCTCCTTATGAATTGAATATCAATTAAAAATTTAATCTAGGATTTATGATCTTTAAGATAACATATATAACATTTTTGATCATTTTTTTCTTGAAAAATGATTCTTAGAACTTTAATCTAGATTTTAATCTTTAAGGACGGGTTTCTGAATTATTTTAAGATCCGATTCTGATGAATAGGCCCGATTGTTGGTAAGTAACAGTTTTATCACCAATAATAATGGTTGGGCTTTTAGATATAAATGTAAATAAATAATAAGCTGCCTTCGGTAAAAATAAATGTTTTCATAAGATTAATCTTAATTTCAGGTAGCTAATCTAAATTAAAATTCACAGTTTAGACTCTCAACTTTAGTAAGGAGGAATTAGATGCTAAAGGATATCCAGTTAAAATGAACTGGACACATTTATACCTTAGCCCATAAATAGATATATTCCAAGAATTTTTAATGAATCTATTTTGTGATATTACAGAGTAGATTGACGTTTTATATGAAATCAACACCAACATGTTAATAATTCCACAACAAAAATGTCCAGGTTATAGTAAGAAATTACTCTCACCAAAAAAAATTAATTTACATCAAAATTGTAAGAACTGAATAATCCTCTTGTTTTTATATTTTTAGTCAGGATAAGATGATGTCAAGTTGTATTCATTTCAATCTACAGGACCATGATTCGTTAACCCAATCATAACATTTTAATTTACTGATGCATTGCTTCTAGGAACTGCACGTTCTAACTCTAAACTCTCAATGTTATTACATTGATGGGGGCATCCAACACATTCTATAATATAATCACAAGCAAAGGCGCATAGATTTTCTCAATAGTCATTGGATCAATTTTTTTAAGCAGTTTAGGCCCTAAAAAAAATGCTACAACCACCCCGTCACCAAAGAAGAATTACCAAAGTCAGATCCAACCTTCTTAACATTAAATAACCTCCTATACCTGCGACTGAGTTAAAGATAAGTACAAATACCCTTCACCATCAATTAGAGTCATATTAAATTCTATATGAAAGTTTTCAAACAATTCATTAACTTACTAAAAAAATTTGAGTAAAATTATGGGTTTCTTAATGCTATTCTCCTGAGAAAGATATTTTTTTTTTTAACTCAGTATCAATGATAGGCCCAAAATAAGACTTATAGTCACAAGCAAAGGCGCATAGATTTTCTCAATTGTCATTGGATCAATTTTTTTAAGCAGTTTAGGCCCTAAAAATGCACCGACAGCTGCCCCACTACCAAGAAGAATTATCAAAGGCAGATCTAACCTTCCTAAGAGGAAATAACCTCCTATACCCGCGGCTGAGTTAAAGATAAGTACAAATACAGATGTACCTACAACCATTATAGCGGGCAGGCCTAAACTGTAAAGTCCTGCAGTAACAGGNNTATAACTCTTTTAGGTCCTGTAAGGGTTGCAGATTCTTTTTTAATTTCATCTTCTTTTTTACGTCTTTTCAATGCACTTCGTATCATTGGAATCAGCATTATCAACATAAAAACACCAAGAATTTTCCTTAAAAGGATCGAAGGAATCTTATTGGCAATAGTAACTCCTATTAATGTACCTACTATTCCTCCAATTCCTAAAATCATGCCTGTGCGGATATCTACATTACCTTCACGATAGTGACTGAAGGCGCCTACAACTGTGGTGGGTAACACTGATGCTAAAGATGTAGCCACAGCCACTTGTGTTGGTACACCAAAAATCAGTGTCAAAACCGGTACATACAGTCCACCCCCACCTCCACCTAACATGGACACTAAGAGGCCTACCAGAAATCCAAATAAGGGAATAAAAATTAGATTAATATCAAACATCCGGTTATCCCCTAGAATAAGTCTTTAATTCTTTGATTGGGGTTATCGTTGAATAGGCCTCCGTGGTAGTTTATCACATTCTCAATATCATATTCTTCAAACTTTTTAAGCGAATTTATAGCTATTCTCCCCTCTTCTTCATTCATAATCTGTTTGTTGGGCCCAATAAGCTGTCCATCAACGACGTTCATTGCATCTCCTACTATGAGAGTTTTAGTCTTTTTGTGGTATAGGCATATGTGTCCTGGTGTATGGCCAGGAGTATGGATTACTATAATTCCTCCACAATAGGCCAGCTCTTCGCCATCAGTTAGAGTCATGTTAACTTCTACATGAACGTTTTCAAACATATCTAAAATTTTTTCCCGCTCTTCTTTTGGTAAAGAGTTTATACGATTCATGAAGTTTGAATTTAATCTTATCAGCTTTTTTTCACCTTGGATATATGGTTTATCCTCTTCATGTGCAATCACTTTAACTTCAGGTAATTCATCAAGAATACTTTTAATAACTCCAATATGGTCAATGTCTTGATGTGTGACTATAATTTTATTGAGCTTTTCAAAGAGTATATTGGCATCTTTCATTGCATTTTTAATTTCCGGTAAACTGTTTGTTACTCCTGCATCAACCAGAACAACTGAGTCATCATCCCATATGAGGGTTGGGTAAATAGTGCGATTCATTCCCATGAGATTCATTGGTAAGTTTATCATTTCTATTCCATCTGCTATTTTCAATGTTATCACTCCTTTTTCCAGTTTAAAAACGGGTATTTAAAGATAAAGTTTAGTAACTAATCTTATGTTATTTAAGTCTTCCAAATATTTTAAGTGCATAAATCCCTCATCACTATGCTCTTTCATGATTGTAAGTGTTTCTTTTTTTTACCTCTTCCAAACATTACTAAGCTATTTCCAGGTTTTATATCAAATTTATTCCTAGCCTCTTTGGGAATAACAATTTTGTCCCCCTTTTCGCTCACTTTAACATTTGCCAAAAAAAATGTTATCTTTATATATTTCCCATGATTATATCTTCCTCCTATCATCTCATATAAATCATACTTATCATACAGTACAGATTCAAAAATGTATTATCATACAATTTAAACTTTTAGGAAGTATAAAGTTACGAACTTCATATTTTCTGGAATATAATTGGGAACATTTTAATCATCAAACAGACCAGGAGCAGATTATACAATGACACATATCGATTTTACATACCCTCAGGTTTCATAAAAGACAAAAATGGCAGCAACTTGCACTTTCAAATTCAGAAACAGATCATGAAGAGATATATTTAATTTTCTTCTCTTTTTTTGGGTTTATTGTCTGTTTTCTCTCTCTCTAATAAATCCTTATTATATCTATTATTGCTATTCTAATCATATTCTGATTACCATTACAATCCAATTAAGCACTGTATTTTTTCCTTTTATTATATTTAACCGGCTGCCATGACAACACAGTTTTGGAAAGAGCAAAAACAACCGAACCATCAGGTTACATCACCAAACTCTTTGACGACACAGGAGTAGAAAACTCCATACAAATGGCATTTATAAAAACAACAAATTATGAAAGCTGGAAGAAATATAAATATCACCACTATTAAATTAACAGCAACTATGATTAACTGATATTATAAATATCTAACTATATAAATAAATGAATGTAAAACTGATTAAACACATACGTTTATGATCTGGTAAATATCCACTTATTAATCAAAAAAAAATTATAACTTGAGGCTGTCTCATAAATATTTTCTGCCCCGTAAATTTTTGCTTATTTTGAATTTAAAGGCCTATTTATTCTTATTTTTTTTCAGATTTTGAATTATGAGTCAGTTTCATGGTAAAAAAAAGAAAATTGGGAATTTAGATGTTTTTTTATTAGATCAGATCAAGGGTTTATTTTATTTCCCTTGACGTGATTCTTGCTGTTTTTCATATTCTTTTTGTTTCATATAGGCTTTTGAACCTGGTCTACGTACTTCATCTTCATGTATATAGCTTTTTCCTCGAAGTG
>PLXT01000051.1 GCA_003151535.1 Methanobacterium sp. | reverse complement strand
AATGAGGTTAATAGAAATTCTCTTATTTATAATTTTCATTACATGGTTAGTGTTCGTGGCCTATGGTTATGGAGGAGTAGATTCTCTCTTTGAGATTACATCAGCTCAGGGTAATGTTGGACTTTCTGTTGGTATAACCTCTCCAACTATGCATTCAATTCCAGAAATATTACTTATTATAGGTATGTGGTTGGGAAGAATAGAAATAATTCCTGCATTGGTTCTGTTTAAAGCAGGTTTTGATCTTTTCAGAAGATTTAAAGCTTAATAAATACTATAATTCATTTTGAAAACTTGTAATTTGTATTATGATATCATTATTTTTATAAGGTTGGAAAGACTATACAATTAGAATTGGGTAATAATAAAATTTAGTTGGTGTAATTTATGTATGTAGTAATAATGGGCGGCGGAAGAGTCGGACTTAATCTGGCTTCATCACTAGTAGCTGGTGGACATGACGTCACCCTCATTGAAAACGATTCAAAATTATGTAATAATGCTGCAAGCGAATTAGATGCATTAGTAATATGTGGTAGTGGCACCGATATTAAAACTCTTGAAGAAGCAAATGTGGGTGATGCAGATGTTTTTGTTGCAGCCACAGGATTCGACGAAGCAAATCTGCTTTCTTGTATATTAGTTAAGGAATATAATATAAAAAAAATTATTGCAAGGGTAAGTAACCCTGATCATGAGGATGCTTTTAAAAAAGTTGGAATTGATGATGTTATAAGTCCAGAACTTACAGCAGCCAGCTATCTTGAAAAACTCATAATAAGGCCAAAAATTGCAGATCTCATAATCATTGGAAAGGGGAATGCAGAACTATTAGAAATCAAGGTAGAAAATAAAAATGTCCTAGGAAAAAAAATAAAAGATGTTAGCCCTACAGACGATTTTATAATTGCTGCATTGTATAAAAAAGGTGAAATTGCCATCCCTAAAAAGGAAGATGTTTTGAATAAAGGCGATAGAATATCCATACTTGTAAAAAGTAAGGCTGTTAAGAAAACTGCTAAACTATTCACAGCATAGATAACTTTAATATTATGTATCAAATTTGAATTTATATTAAAAAATTATTTTTTTTATTAAAAGATTTAATATCCTGTTAACATGTTATAAGCAGTTTTAATATGTCTTGAACCATCTTTAACCCAGGGACCATGACCAGGTAATAAGTAGGTCACATTAAGATTGGTCAAGCGCTTTAATGATTCTTTCATATCTTCAAGGTTTCCACCAATATCCATTCTACCATAACCTCCATCTGCAAACACTGTATCTCCAGATATGAGTGTTTCACCATTATAAAGACATATCCCCCCCTTAGTATGTCCGGGTGTATGAAGAACTTCAAAATTGTGTATTTTATCTCCTTCTTCAAGGATTCTGACCACTTTCATTCCTTCCATTGATCTTCCAAAGATACTGGCAACAGTTGCATCATCATTTTTCTCTTGTATGGCTTTAGCATCTTCCCTATGCATAGCCACATCCAAATCAAAGCATCTGTTTCCACCAATATGATCGTAGTGATTATGGGTGTTAACAATTAATGAAAGATCATCAACAGATAATCCTGCCTCTTTGATTGAATCTTTAATATATTGAATGTTGTCTCCTGTTCCAGTATCGACTATAACATCTTCAAAGATATAAACATTTGAATCGTATCCAATCCCAGGTATTATTACAATATCGTTGATCTTATCCAAATTATCACCTTTTTCATTAATTGTTATTTTAGATTCATTAAATAATTTTAGAAAAGAATTAAATTGAAATAATTTAATAATTCAGAATAATATTCAGATTTAAGAATATGATAAATGGGGTCACCGGGATTTGAACCCAGATCCTAGGATTTCTCTTGTCTCAGTACTCCAATTGGTCATCATACTTTCCTTCAGAGTGCGCACTTTCTTCAAAGACAACTGGAGTCCCAGATGATAGCCAGATTACACTATGACCCCAAGAGGATTATTTACTGCATATTAATTGCTATTTAAATACATTCAAGCCAAGGGAGAGATTTGAACTCCCGTGTAATGGATCTGCAGTCCACCGCTTCGCCTCTAAGCTACCTTGGCATAGTAGATATAGTTTAAGTTCTGTTGATATTTAAACCTTACGGAGAGTTTACCTCAAAAAAAAATCATTAATTGCAATTTTACATAATTTTAATTGTATAAATTTGAGATAAATTCAACTAGAATCCATTTTAAATTTAATGAATAGATAATTTAATATTAACTTATACAAATTATCAATCAACTCATTATAGTTATTTGATTTCCAGTTGCTTGGGGAGGATATGCCTGGATTATTGGACCAATGAATGTAATATCTACACTTTGTCCAGGTTGAAGACTTCCAAACGTTCCATCGTTTGTTTTATTTCCATCTTTACGTAATATCTGTGTTTCATTTGTTATTCTCACCGAAACATTCCCCTGTTGGTTACCATTGGTTATTACTCCTTGTACAAGTATTGAATTAGTATTGGTGGAGTTATTATCTGCAACCAATATGCCAATAATCTTTCCAGTCATATCTGAATGTTGTTGACCGCCAGTTGCAACCATTGCACCGTAAACAACCCCCATAAACATAACAAATAGCATCGAGAGGAGTATGATATTTTTCATTTTGGAATTCCTTCTAATAATTTATTTCAACGATTATTTCTAATTTGGTATATTCAAACATGAATCCCCAGAATTAAGTTAACCCGAGTACTATCCCTATTTGAACTCTGAAATACTATATTTTACAAACCCCTTTATATAATTAATTGAGGGAATTATCACAATTCTCGAATTTCAAGTAGATATCCAACCCCATTTATATAACAAATCAATAATGTTCTTTAAGTTCATTTTTAATTGTATCATGTTTCTTAATGGTTGTATTAAAAAGTTTGTTGAATGTTGCTGGAATTTCCTCATCCAAAACCTTCAAACCCTCTTCTGTTATGCCTCCTTTAGTAGCAACCGAGGATATTAAATTGTCAAACCCCATATTTCCATCAGAAAGGAGTTTTGAAGTTCCATACAAAGTTTTAATTACCATCTCTTCTGTTTCTTCTATCGAAAATCCACTATTCATTGATGCTGTTTTAGCAAATTCCATGAATATTTGTGCAATAAATGCAGGTGAACAACTCGTAATATCAGCACCCACATCAAAATCTTGCTCATCAATGACTTTAAATATTCCTATTGAATTAAAAAGAGAGTTGAGATATTCACCTTCTGTTTTTGTCACAGCGGAGTTATGACAAATTAATGTTACTCCTTCCAGTACTTTTGAAGTTAAAGACGGCATTACCTTGGATATTTTCCCTTTGAATATTCGATTAACATTTTCAATTGTCAAAGCCACAGATATATACACTATATGCGTATTTTTGGATGTGAATTCATTGATCTCTACAAGAACCTTCTTTACATCTGATGTTCCAACCATCAGGAATAGTAGATCAGACTTCATTGTTGTGACAGTATTGTTCTGAGCAATTTCTATTTCAGGATACTCTTTTTTCAAATGATCGAGTTTTGATCCGGTTCTAGTAGAAATTATAACCTCATATGGCTTAATTATCCCTGATAATAGGAAACCATCCAGAATAACTTTTCCCATACTTCCATAACCTATAAATCCTATTTTTTTCACAATAGATCTCCTAATTATTGATTCATACTATTTAAATAAAAAGTTGATTGATTAGAATTGTTATTCAATTATTTTGAGAAGTTTATTAGAACTGATATTTCATAATTCTGTAACGTAACATAATAATCTCGTTCTTTAATTTCTCCACTTTAAGAAGCTTCAAGTCTAAAACTCCTTCTTTCGAAGATAAATCAGGTGCAGTATACAGGGAATCGGGTGATATTCCCCCTATAAGATTAGGGTAAATTAATACACATACCTCATCCACAAGATCGTCCCGGAGTAATGCCCCATTAAGTCTGCCTCCACTTTCAACTCTTAAATTTTTAACACCAAACTGTAAATTCAGTTCTTCAAGGGCAGTACCTAAATTAACTTTATCATAGCCTATGACCATGTACTTGATGTATCTTTCTTCTAAAAAGTCCAAATATTCTTGAGGAGTAGATCTGGAACATAAAACTAGAATATCTCTAAAAAAAGAAGTTTCTAATACATTATTCCAGATCCGTATCATTCCTCGACTGTCGGGTACAACTAATAACGGTCGATTATCATTTTCATTTGTTTGGCTTAATTTGCTATCCGTTACTTCATTTATATCGTCATTTTTTAAATGAAATCTTTTTAATAGAGTGTTACTACTCATTAAAACCGCATCTAAAGACCATTCAGAAGCCACTTGATGATAAAGTTCAGTATCAATATTGAAGCCATCAATTCGCCCATCAAGTGATATATTATCGAATATTATTACTTTTGGTAGTATAGGACTCACCTCGTTTCTTATTAAAGATTATTAGAATATTTAGAATTATCCTGTGATTTAATCTAATTTTGTCCAGTAATATTAATTATAAAGCCCAATGTCATGGATTAAAAAGTATGTATACGGTTATGATTTAATTGAGTTGACCGTAATAAAACCACAATTCTAGAAGTTGTACTCCTGCCAGTGTTGTATTCATAATCTAGATTTTAGATTATAAATTTTATACTCTTAAGAGGCTGACCCATAATTATATTACTTTTTTTAGTATTTGTTATTAAATAATTTTTTTGATATCTTTTTTAGGGGTTAATTATATATTGGTGGTTGTTATAGTATTATTATAGTGTTTGTGTTTGTTTGGAGGTTGTGTTTATGGTTTTAAGGGAAGATAAAATGGGTCAGACTTTTTTGGTACCGGTTGATTTGAGAGAGTTTATTCCAGCGGATCATATATGTTTTTATGTTTCAGATATTGTTGATAAATTGGATTTTAGGAAACTTGATAAAAAATATAGGTATAGTGCGGGTAAACCGGCTTATTCGCGGCGAATGTTAATGCGAGTTATTATAATGGCTTCTATTGATGGTGTTTTCTCATCCAGGAAGATTATGAAACTAACAAATGAAAATTTCGTTTATACTTACTTATCTGGCAAAGAATCGCCAGATTTCAGGACAATTTTAAGATTCAAAATTCAAGCACGAAGATTAATAGAAAAAGCATTCTTGAGCACAGTACGCATCGCAAAGAAGCTAAATCTACTTAATTTAGAACATCTCTCCCTAGATGGTACAAAAATCAAAGCAAACGCCTCCAACAACAACAATTTAACAGGAAAAGAAATTAATGTTGTTAAAAAGATCCTAAAAAAAGGAATTGATACAGACAAAGAAGAAGACGAATTATACGGCGAAGACAATGATAATGAAATTAGAATGCCAGTAAACAAAGAAGAAAGAATAAAACTAATAGAAGAATCATTTAAAGAAATTGAAGACTACGAAAACATAAATGAAGAAGAAAACCCGCTCAAAAAATCCGCAGTGAATATTATAAAACAAGGAATTAAAAATCCTGAAAAAACAATAGAAAAAATAGAAAAAGCGGAAAAACAATTAAAAAGTAGTGGACAAAAATCAGTTAGCTTAACAGACCCCGATGCACGATGGATGATGAATAAAAAGAATAAAATAGAATTCTCATACAATTCACAAATTAGTGTAGACCATAAATCAGGAATAATCTTATCAAATAGCGTAACACAAGACCCCGCAGACCATAAACAACTAATACCAACAATAGAAAAAATTATAGAAACTATAGGACCTTTACCTAAAAATACAAGCTTAAGTGTAGATAATGGCTATTATACACTAGAAAACTTAGTATATATCCACAAAAATAATATCAATGCATATATACCTAACAGAAAACAAGCCACAGAAGCAAAAACAAACATTAAACATACAAATCATTTTTCTAAACATAATTTCAAATATGATTACAAAAACAACCTGTATATATGTCTAAATAATCAAAAATTACCTTATCAAACGATATATGAATATAATGGTAAAATAAGAGAACAATATTATACTAATAAATGTTTAAAATGTTCTGATCAACATGAATGTGCTGGAAAAAATCGTTTTAAAATTATAACAGCTTATGGTGGCGAATTACCAAAAAGAATGGAATTAAAAATGGAAACACCCGAAGCAAAATTGGAATACGCAAAACGCAAAGAAACCGTAGAATGGCCATTCGGGAACTTAAAACAAAATTTAAAGTTCACAGAATANNTACTATACACGAGGAATAGAACAAATACAAACAGAAAACAACCTAATATACATAGCACACAACATAAAAAGAATATTCAACGAAATAAAAAAACAAACACAACAAATACTCCCAAAAAACACAACACCAACCATCTAAAAAACAAACAAACCCCTCAAAAAAATTTTAGTAACAAATTAATATTGACTCAACCTCTTAATAATTAAAAAAATGAGTCAAGTACTGTTATGTGATAGTAGTTCATGAAATGTTCTTCGGACTGTTATTAGTTATCCATCTTCTTAAAACCCAATTAAACAATTTTGGATCTTCTAAATTCCAAAAATGACCTACATTAGGAGCAATATATCCTTCAGATATCTGAAATGACATCAATAAATCTTCTGCTGATTCCTTAACGATCTTGTAATCTTTATCACCGGTCATAACCAAAACCGGGACTCCGATTTTTTCAAGCCCATCTGGATGCTTAAAAATCATGTTCTCTTTAAGAATCCTATTTAGTGAATCATTTTTAATAAGAAGGGTTGATTCCTTAAATTTGTCAAAAAGACATTTAGGCATGTTGTAAGTTCGCATGTTAGCCTTTATGAAAAAATCTGTATTTTTTACAGGTCCATATACTTTAATTGTATAATCAAGTAGTTTTAACAAAGAATCAATATGTGAAATTCTTTGGACAAGTGTTCCGCTGATAATCGCGTGATCAACTAATTCAGGAGCTTTGCTCAAAATCTGAATGATAATTTGAGCTCCTAACGATATTCCAACTAGATGCGCCTTACCATTACTTGCATGATTACGAATTATCTCTGCTATCACTTCAGCGGATTTACTAATGGTAAATGGTTTTACATCAATACTTTTCCCGTGTTCTGGAAGATCGGGTACAATACAATGATAATCTTCGAATTCTTTTACTTGTCCATCCCACATCCATCCAGACGTTGCACTAGCGTGTAGAAATATGATGGTCTCGGCATCTTTGGAACCTGTTTCTCTAAAATATAGATCCATACTACCCTCTAAACAATAATTTAATAGATATTTATCAATTCATTTATCAAATGAATATTCCATGCCATAAGTTCCCTCAGATTTACCCATCCATTTGAATTGTTTCTCACCACATACTTTGAAACCTGTTCTTTCGTACAATCTTTTAGCATTAAAGTTCTCAAATGTTACATCTAACAAAACTCTTTTGCATTTCTTATCAGTTGCCAATTGAAATGAATTCTTCAATATTTCACTTCCAATACCCTGTCCTCTTAAACTATCTGCAACAACAAGATTGCCAATGTAAAGATCATCATTCTCTATCGATGACGCTGTAATCTTATCGTATATTGGTTTGACGAATGAAAGTTTTAAAAAATTCAAAAATTCCATTTCATGCTTAAATATGGTGATTTCCTCAAGATAGTTTATTTCATCACCTCTGAAAGCAATGAGAATTCCCATAACTTTACTGTTATCATCTTCTCCAATGTAAATATGTTCATGGCCGTAACTATTTTTTCCGGCTATTATGAGTTTTCTAAGCTTTTCAATAGCATTAGTTCTGTCTTTATCAAGAAAAGTCGTGAAAAGACTGATATCCGTTTCATAGATCAACTCTGATACTAAATCAACATCATGTTTATTTAAATCCAATTTTACCAAATTCATTAAATTGTAACTCCATATTCGATTTATTAATCATTTAAAGCATTTCTAAATCTTGATAGCTCATATTGGTCCATATTATTCCGCTCAATCATATGATTTAACAACCTATATAACCCTCACACTATAAATAAAAATTCATGGAAAGTAAAAGATTCGTACTTCTGGACATAGATTACATCACAGAGAATGATAAAGCAGTTATTCGATTATTTGGTAAACTTAAAGGTGATGAAGAGGGCAAATCTATCATTGTCCTTGATAAAAGTTTTGAACCCTACATTTACGTAATTCCCCATGATGAAGAGCAATGTATAGAAGATTTGAACGAATTTGATATTAACAGAATTGGTTGGGCACGAAAAGGGTACATGGGTGAGATCAAAGATTTCATAAAACTTACTCTAAACCACCCCCAAGATGTTCCTAAACTAAGGGATAAAATAAGAAATCTAGACTCTGTAAAAGACATTTTAGAACATGACATACCATTTTACCGCAGATACTTGATAGACAAAGCCATATTCCCAATGGCCGAAGTTGAAGTGGATGGTGTGTGCTTAGATAATAAATCTGTTAATTTTATGTGCAGCAGTGATGTATGTGTTTTTGAAATGAATGGAAATCCAAAACCAATTAATTCTGAGTTTCCTGAATTAAAAACCTTAAGTTTTGATATCGAAGTACGAAACCCCAAAGGAATGCCACAGGCAGAAGAAGATCCAATAATCATGATAAGTTTATCAAGCAACCAAGGGCTTCAGAAGGTTCTTTCAACCAAAAAATCACCTCTGGAATTTGTAGAAACACTCAAAACAGAAGCCCATATGCTTGAAAGGTTTGTTGAGATAGTTAAATCAGAAAATCCTGATCTTTTAATAGGGTACAATTCCGATAATTTTGATATGCCCTACATTCGCGATAGAGCAACCAAACTCAATGTGAAAATGGGTTTGGGAACTGATGGATCTAGACTGAAATTTATGAGGAGGGGTTACACAAACTCAGCCCTTGTAAAAGGCAGAATACATGTGGATCTTTACCTTTTAAGTCGAAGATATCTTCAGCTAGATCGTTACACCCTTGAAAGAGTTTATAAGGAACTTTTCGATGAACAGAAAGTAGATGTGCCTGGTGATGAAATATTTGAGTACTGGGATTGTGGTGGTGAAAAGCTTGAAACACTCTTTAAATACTCCCTTGACGATGCAGTATCAGTTACCAAGATAGGTGAAAAATTACTGCCACTTAGTATGGAACTCACACGTCTAGTTGGCCAACCCTTCTTTGATATAGCGAGAATGGCTACAGGACAAATGGTAGAATGGTACCTTATAAGAAAAGCCTATGAAATTGGAGATATGGTACCAAATAAACCTTCATCTTCGCAGTATTCAGAAAGGAGAGGCAAAAAGGCCGCGGGTGGTTATGTTATGTCGCCTGTTAAGGGATTGCATGAGAATATTGTATCATTCGATTTCAGAAGTCTTTACCCGAGTATTATTATTTCAAAGAATGTTTCACCAGACACCCTTGTGAAAGAAGGTGATGATAATGATTGTTATATTGCACCTGAATTAGGACATAAATTTCTTAAAACCCCCGTAGGATTTGTTCCTTCCATTATCGGGAACATTTTAAAGGAAAGAGTGCGGCTTAAAACCCAAATGAAAAATGCTGTAAATCCAAGAGAAAAACAAGTACTCGATGTCCAACAACAAGCCCTTAAACGACTCGCGAACTCAATGTACGGAGTATATGGATATTCGAGATTTAGATGGTATAGAATTGAATGCGCCGAAGCTGTTACAGCTTGGGGAAGGGATTTTATTAAAAAAACTATGTTAAATGCAGAAAATTATGGTTTCAAAGCCATTTATGCAGATACTGATGGTTTCTATGCTACTTTTTTACGGGATGATGTTGAATTGTCAGAGGATAAATAGGTTGGAGTAATAAATGCTCTGATAATAAAACTATCAAGGTATAATCTGATTTTAAGACTTACAATAAATTTTGAGGTATGAAAGTGGAAAAGGCTAGGATATTAGTGCAAGGAATAGTTCAGGGAGTAGGATTTAGACCTACAGTTTACAGGGTAGCTCATGGTCTGAACATCAACGGATATGTAAGAAACCTTGGAAATATTGTTGAAATAGTTATTGAAGGTCAGAACAACAAAATTAATGAGTTTATAACTAGTTTACAAAATAATAAACCTCCAATATCTGAGATAAACTCACTTGAAGTTGAGTGGCTTGATCATAAAGGCCAAGAATTCAATGATTTCAGAATACTTGAAAGTTCTAAAAATTTCTCAGGATCATCTGTAATCCCTCCGGACATAGCTACGTGTGACAATTGCCTTGAGGAAGTGTTTGAAGTTTCCAATAGAAGGCATAACTATCCATTCACTGCTTGTACTGACTGTGGTCCTCGTTTTACAGTTATTAGTTCAGTTCCCTACGATCGTATAAGAACATCTATGAAGAGTTTTCCTCTCTGTGAAGATTGTGAGGTTGAATATGCAAACCCTAAAGATCGAAGATATCATGCTGAAGCTTCATGTTGTCCGGTTTGTGGACCAAAAGTGTTTTTGTATCGTGAAAATGTTATTGATAGTGAAAATCCCATAAAAAAAGCTGCCGAACTCATTGATGAGGGAAATATTCTTGCTATAAAGGGTATTGGAGGCACACATCTGGTTGTTAAAACAACAGAAGATGGCCCTGTGGAAAAACTAAGAAAAAGACTTGGTAGATATAATCAACCCTTTGCATGTATGTCAAAAGATTTAAAAACCGTTCAAACATTTACAGATATTTCAGGGTCTGAAAAAAATGTTTTAGAATCTAGAAGACGGCCCATAGTGGTTTTAAATAAGAATAATGGTTACATGTTATCACCTTCTGTTTCACCTTACCTTCACAATCTTGGAGTGATGCTCCCATATTCCGCACTTCAACATTTACTTTTCACTTACACCAATGAACCCGCTTACATCATGACTTCTGCAAATATGCCTGGTGAACCAATGCTCATTGATAATAGAGAGATAACTTCAAAACTTAACGGTATTGCAGATTATTATCTCTTACATGACCGGGAAATAATTAATCGGTGTGATGATTCAGTTGTGAGGTTTAGGGGTAATGAAATGGCATTTATAAGACGTTCGAGAGGTTATGTTCCCGAACCTTATGATTTTGCTCGAATTTCAGAGGATTTAAATGTATTAGCCCTTGGCCCTGAAATAGATGTGACTTTTTCATTACTCAAAGAGGGAAAATGCTATGTTTCACAACATATAGGAGATACAACCAAGTATGAAACATTCAGATACCTTCAGGAAGCAGTGAATCATATGATGGATATTACGAGAACAGGAAGTGTTGATGTTGTTGCATGTGATCTCCATCCAATGTTCTTTACAACTAAACTTGCTGAGGATATGAGTCAAGATTTCGAATCTGAGATTGTGAGGGTTCAGCATCATCATGCACATGCAGCTTCACTATGTGTGGATAATAATATTGAGGAGGTCATATGTATTGCTGCAGATGGTGTTGGATATGGTGATGATGGAACAGCGTGGGGTGGAGAAATACTCCTTTCACACGGATCAAGCTATGAAAGATTGGCAAGTTTAATGCCACAACCCATGGCTGGTGGTGACTTAACAACTAAATATCCTGTAAGAATGTTTATGTCTATGTTGTATAACCACATTGGTGATGATGAACTTGTAGGTCTTATGAAAACGGGTTACAGTCACTTCTTCAAACATGGGGAAAGGGAGATAGATCTCGTTTTAAAACAACTCCAAAAAGGATTTAACACAAATACCACAACCAGTACCGGGAGGGTTCTCGACACAATATCAACAGCACTCAGAATATGTGGTGAAAGAACTTATGAAGGCGAATGTGCGATGAAACTTGAATCTGCTGCGTTTTATGGTGAAAATACCCTTAAAATCCCTTACGAAATTGGAACTAATAGAGGTAAAGATTTTTTAAACACATCAAATATTTTGATATCAGTTTTAGAGTTGATAGAGAAAGGGGAAAAGATGCAGAATATAGCTCGTGCAGCACAAAATGCAATTGCCTTTGGACTTGCTGAAATGGCAATAAAAGCCGCAGAAAATGTTGGAGTAAAAGTTATTGGAGGTTCTGGAGGAGTATTTTATAATGAAGCAATAAGTGTTGCAATACGCAATACAGTAGAATCTGCTGGTTACACCTTCGTTCAACATAAAAACAGTTGTGCAGGAGATGGATCTGTCTCTATGGGACAAGCTGCTATAGCAGCTTGGAAATCTCAAGGTATTTAAATGAATTCAATACTATTTTTTTATTTGTAAACAAAAAATAATTAAAAATAATATTATTCAGTGAATTGATTAAGAGTTATTCAAGGGGTTTGTTTGAGGTTCTGGTTGGGAATTTTCTTTTTTATTAGCTTCGAGTTCTGCTAAAAGCCTTTCAGCATGTTTTTTAGCGTCGTCATATTTATTAATGAGCTTTTGTAATTCTTCTGTAACCTCAGTTTCACCCATGTGAATTCTACCTTCGAGTGTGTGTAGTTCCAAAAACTCTTGACTAATAACATTCATTTTTATTGCACCTGGTCCAATAAAAATTTGTATCTGTATATCCTGAGAAATGTCATAGTACTTTCTAGGTCTTCCTCTTTCTATTTTTTGGAATGAAGAACTTAAAAGACCTAGTTCTTCCATAGCCCTGAGATGTTCTATTATAGCCTTTTGTCCCACTTCAAGTTCCTTTGAGATTTCACTAACAAATCTAGGCTCGTCAGTTAAAAGGTTGATTATGTCCCTCCGGGTCTTACAGCCCATTACATCAAGTATTGCTTCTAAATCCATGTTATACCACTTACTGGTTTATGATCTTTGTGATGTTATAAATATAGTACTTAGTTTTACTAAATGTGCGAAAGATTTATATAACCTTTGGTAACTATAATAGTTAAAGGTTACTGTTCTTTTTATACCATATAAAAGGTGAATGAATGAATGATAAACAAGAATTAGAGAAGTTAAAAAAGGATCTGACCAGTCTAAAATCAGATATCCAAGAAAAAAGTGAGGATATTCAGGAAAAAGATGAAGAGATCCAGAATCTAGAGAATAAAGTTGAGGATAACCATTCCCAACTACTTAGACTCCATGCTGACTTCGACAACTACAAAAAACGATCAGAAAAAGAGTTTAAAGAATATGTTAAATATGCAAATGAAGACTTGATCGTCAAGATCATTGATGCATACGAAGATCTTGAACGAGCATTAAATGCAGATAAATCCCATGACCTCAAAGAAGGTGTGGAGATGATACATAAAAAACTCAAAAATATATTAGAAGGAGAAGGACTCTGTGAAATTGAAGCAACTGGAGAAAAATTCGACACCGATAAGCACGACGCGCTAATGGTGGAGGATAATAAAGATTTCGAAGACAATGCAGTTATAGAAGAACTTGGTAAGGGATATGCCCTTAATTCCAAGGTAATTAAGTATGCTAAAGTCAAAGTTTGTAAAAAGAAGTAACCTTTAGATTATGAAGATAAATTTAAAAAGTTGATACAGTGTATTTTATAAAAAGAGGTGAATATTAATGGCAAAGAAAGAAAAAATAATAGGTATAGATCTGGGTACGAGTAACTCAGCAGCAGCAGTACTCATTGGTGGTAAATCAACCATAATACCAAGTGCAGAGGGTGCAACCCAGTACGGTAAAGCATTTCCAAGTTACGTTGCCTTCACAAAAGATGGACAACGTTTAGTAGGTGAACCAGCCAGAAGACAGGCTGTCACAAACCCCGAACATACTATCAGTGCCATAAAAAGAAAAATGGGTACCGACTACAAGATCAATATACTTAACAAAGATTACACACCCCAAGAAATATCAGCTTTCATATTACAAAAGATTAAAAAAGATGCAGAAGCATTCTTAGGTGAACCTGTGAATAAAGCAGTTATCACAGTACCTGCATATTTCAATGACAACCAAAGAACAGCAACTAAAGATGCAGGAACAATAGCAGGTTTAGAAGTAGTACGTTTAGTTAACGAACCAACTGCAGCAAGTCTAGCATATGGAATAGATAAAGAAGCAGAAGAAGATCTAGAAATACTTGTATTCGATTTTGGTGGAGGTACTCTCGATGTCACCATAATGGACTTTGGTGGAGGAGTATTTGAAGTTAGATCTACTAGCGGTGATACCAGTTTAGGTGGAACCGACATGGACAACATCATAATGAAACATCTTGCAGAAGATTTCAAGCGCGATACTGGAGTAAACCTCATGAACGATGATCAAGCTGTTCAGAGGCTCAGAGAAGCAGCAGAAAAAGCTAAAATAGAACTTTCAACAACTCTAACTAGCGATATAAATCTTCCATTCATATCAGCAACTGCTGAAGGACCTAAACATCTTACTGCATCATTAACTAGGGCTAAACTCGAAGAATTAGTTGATCCTATTATCAAGAAATGTTCAGGACCACTGGAACAAGCCATTAAAGATGCTAAAATGAGCAAATCCGATATAAATAAGATTATATTAGTTGGGGGACCAACCAGGATGCCTGCTGTCCAGAAATTTGTTGAAAAATTCATTGGAAAACCAGCAGAAAGTGGAATAGACCCTATGGAATGTGTTGCAATAGGAGCAGCAATCCAGGGAGGAGTGATGGGTGGTGAAATAAAAGACCTAGTACTTCTCGATGTGACACCACTATCCCTTGGTATAGAAACATTAGGAGGAGTTTTTACTCAGCTTATTGAAAGAAACACCACCATACCTACCAAGAAAAGTCAGGTATTCACAACTGCAGCAGACAGCCAGCCTTCCGTAGACATACACGTACTTCAAGGTGAAAGGCCAATGGCAGCAGATAACTCAACCCTTGGAAGATTCCAACTAGTTGGGATACCACCAGCCCCTAGAGGGATACCTCAAATAGAAGTTTCATTCGATATAGATGCTAATGGTATCATAAATGTATCTGCAAAGGATATGGGAACAGGGAAAGAACAGAGAATTACAATAACGGCACCAAATAAGCTCTCAAAAGAGGAAATAGACAAAAAAGTAAAAGAAGCAGAGCAACACGCAGAAGAAGACAAAAAACGTCAAAAAGAAATTGAAATCAGAAATAATGCTGATTCCATGATATACACTTCAGAAAAGACGTTAGAAGAATTAGCAGATAAAGTAGATGCAGATAAGAAAACCAAGATCGAAGAAATTGTAAAAGAATTAAAAGAACTTATATCTGGTCAGGATCTCGACGCAATCAAAACCAAAACTGACGAACTGACTAAAGTGGTTCAAGAAGTAGGTGCAGCAATATACCAAGAAGCTCAACAGGCACAAGAACCTCAAAATGAGGAAAACAAGAAGGACCAAGATAAGGAAAACGAGAAGGACCAAGATGAAACAATAGACGCAGACTACGAAGTCAAAAAATAGGTTATCAGATCATACAGGGAGATCCCTGTATCCTATTTTTATTTTTAAGAAATTTAGTTGAATAATATTGAATTGTTAATCACAATCATCTTACAAAAATCTGGGTTACTCATTAAAGTTGATATTCATGAATTTTCTAAATCGTTGATAACAGTGTCATTAAAATAGTTTCAAAATAATAACTTTAATTTTATAAATTTCACAATAAATTCATTCATAATAAAATAAAAAATATTGATAAATAATAGATCAAATAAATTGAGGGTAAGATTATAATGGCAGAAAAGCGTGATTATTACGAAGTGCTCGGAGTGGATAAGGGCGCGGAGAAAAAAGATATTAAAAAAGCATATCGTAAATTGGCTATGAAATACCACCCTGACGTAAGCGAAGACCAAGAATCAGGGGGAAAATTTAAAGAAATAAGCGAAGCTTATGCTGTTCTCTCAGATGCAGAAAAAAGGCAGACATACGATCAATATGGTCATGCAGGAATGAATGGATTCTCACAAGAGGATATTTATAATAATGTAAACTTCGATGATATATTCCGAGGATTTGGATTCGGTGGAAGCCAAAGCAGTAACCGTAGTGGTGGTGGTGGTGGTGGTGGTGGCTTTGAAAGTATATTTGATTTATTCGGATTCGGAGGGAGCGCCAGTAATGGACCTACTCAAGGTGAAGATGTTTACTATGAAATGAATATAACACTCAAAGAAGCAGCTTTGGGACTTGAAGAAGACATTGAAGTTCCGCATAAGAAAACATGTCCAAAGTGCCATGGTTCTAAAGCTGAACCTGGTACAGATACAAGAACATGCCCTGAATGCGGTGGATCAGGACAAGTACGCCAAGTGAGTAATACCCCATTAGGTCAATTTGCAACTGTTAGACCATGCCGAACGTGTAGAGGGGAAGGACAGGTAATTGACACCCCATGTAAAGAATGTCATGGAAAGGGTATTGTTAAAAATAAGAGTACAATACACGTCAAGATCCCGCCGGGTGTTGAAGATGGAAGTCGTCTACGTGTTCCAGGAGAAGGTGATGTTGGTACTCGAGGAGGTCCTCCAGGAGATCTTTACGTTATTATAGGTGTTAAAAAGCATCAACTCTTCAAAAGGGAGGAATCAGACCTGATCTACAACATGCCCATTAGTTTTGTACAAGCATCATTGGGAGACACAGTAGAAGCACCTACATTAACTGGAGCAGTCGACCTTAAAATACCTGCAGGGACCCAAACAGGTACATCTTTCCGTATAAGAGGAGAAGGAATGCCACATCTTCGCTGGAATGGAAAGGGTAACCTTTATGTGAAAGTTAAAATAGTAACACCCAAGAAATTAAGCCCAAAACAGAAGGAACTTCTCACAGAATTTGCTGAAATAAGCGGCGAGGAGATATATTCGACTGATAAGGGTTTTTTTGAGAAAGTGAAAGAAGTTATTAACCATTAAAATAATTTTTTTCACTTCAAAATTTTCTTCTACTTTTTTATGAATTTTATATTTCAGTTTTTACTAATAAAAATAATGATTTTCCAATCGCACAAAACTATTAATTTAATCAAGCTAAGCTAACTCATAATTTGATTGTCAGACATTACTATTGTTTTAATAAAGCGTGATTATTGTTAAATTGATACCTTGTTGTTTGTTGACTCATACAGATCATTATATCTATATATTCCATCTGATAACTTGAATGGTAATTAATTTATATAAATTCTAACCTCATCCATCCTGCCCATATTAAGTATGCTCCTATTAACAATAGTACAATACCCATTAAAATATGACCATTACGTTGCAACCATTTATTAACGTTTAATAATATTTTTTTGCCTTTTGAGGGCGTAATACATACATTATGAGAGGTACTTCACATACGAGAAGTGTTATAAATATTAAAATTGTTATAATCAAAAGTTTTCCAATCAAACCAACTGGTGAAATAGAAATTTCTTTAGCTGCTTCAAGTACAATTATTGTGGTTGAGAAGTTGATTAAGAATAAACCAAACCCAAAAGGAATACCTTTAATGAAAAGATTTAAATTTGATTTCTGTTTATCGGTGCTCTGAACACGATTCGCGGGAGATTTTTGTGCTTGAAAAATTCTTCTAGCTCCTAATAATAATAAAAAGATTCCTACTACTACATCAATCCAATCTAAAAGGAGGTGGGGTTTATTATATCCCGAAGTAATTCCTGCACCTAAAAGTAAACCTAATAAAACTACTATAATAATTAAAATTACAGAACCAATGTAATATCCAAAACTTGTAGTTTGGGTTTTTTGGATATAGATAATAGGATTATTATACCCATTAACGCTGTTGGACTAACAGCAGCACCAAACGCCAGTGGAAGAATCTGTATAAGCAATGTTAAAAAATGAAGACATGTTACTTATTATTCCTATTCCAATATTATTTTAACCACATAAATTGTTTATAATTATTTACTATAAATTGTCAAATATAACAATTCGTATTAGAATAGGAGAGTTGTAATAAGATAGACACATAAAGTTTTGATTCAAATATAAACTAAACCTAGTTGTTTAAAATTTCAAAATCAGCATTATTAAGTATAAAAATTAAAAAAAATCTATAAATTTTATTTAAATGGCATGCCAAGAGTAACCCACCTTCTGTTTTAGCAGCATTCATCTTTGCGAATTACCTCTACCTCGTACAGGACTCATCAGTAGTATTTACTCTTGCATCCCGTGGAATGGCCGTTTCACCGATCCTTCTGATGTCATCAGCTTTGCATCATGTTCATTCACCAAAAGACGTGTCGTTTCTGCTCCATGGTCACGCTTCTCAGCGCGTGCCTTATGGCACCACGGTTCTGTATGATGGATGGAGTTTCCTCAGTTTACGAAAAACCGTTAGCTGCCCTTCGGCTTGCCATTTAAAAAAGTTAAAAATAGCGGGGCCTAGATTTGAACTAGGGCTCTCGGGGTTATGAGCCCCGCGGGATCACCAGACTACCCCACCCCGCTGTACTATGACTGTTATATCTTACAGCATATAAAGTTTTGCATTGGCTATATTTGATCGAACATCGAATTTTGGTATTTAACAACGCATAACGACTTTATTGATTTTCTAATATATCTTTTGCTTCTTTATCAAGAGAATAACCAACAACTGTCCTTATAGCCACAATTACTGCCAGTATAACCACTTCGTCCAAAGTAGGTTGGATTACTGTTCTAATAAGATCTGCTGCAATAAAAAACTCCAGGGAAAGTACGATCTTTGAAGTGAAATCCGCCCTGATAGTGTTATAATTTGATGATTTTTTCAATATTTCTACTTTAAGAATTGTGATTATAGCCCTCAATCCACCATAAACTATGAGGATAGCACCAAAAATAGAAAAAAATAAGGAGATGTATGTGATAATATCTTGGTACATATTGGATACCTTTTATTCGCTTCATTTGATTGAGGTTATATGTATTATTCTTCATTCTCAGGATTTTCGAGTTTATCTAGTCTTTCCTCAATCTTTTTTACTTTCTTATTTGTGTATCCTCGGTACTCACTAAAACGACTGTCAAGTTCTCCTAAATCTCGTGATACTTTACTATATCTTTTTTCAAGGTCTATGACATCATTTTTAGTTGCTAGTTCCCAATCTTTAATAAGCTGGTCGCTTTTATCGTTTAAAAATAGATCGATTCTGTTTGAAAGTGTATCTGTACTCTTTGGAACACCTTTTACAGTACCTTTTATTTTTTCACTCATTCCAGCCATCCTTTCACTGACACCATCGATCATACTACCTTCGATAGTTACTTTTTCACTTGCACCAGAAACTGCAGAACGTGCTTTACCACTCATTCCAGACATTTTGTCTCCTATTCCGCCAACATTATCCTCCTCGTCAGTATTACCCGAAACAGTAGAGCGTGCTTTTTCACTGGTATCAGTTATATAAGTTCTTGCCCTTACTAATGAAGCGTTTCTAGTGTCGAGCATATAGTAATAGAGTAAAACCACAATTGCTCCTGCAAGTACAAGTATTGCCAATAACTCCAATGGAGTCATTTAGTTTTTCCTCCCTTAGCCTTGCTAGTTTTCTTTTCAAGTTCTTCTTCTTTCTTCTCTATGTCCATGAGTAGTTTTTGGAGTTTAGCGTATTCGGTCTGGGCTTCTAGACGGTTAACTCTCTCATTGATCTCACTATGGAGGTATCCTGCTTTGTGCATTAATTCAGAAGTGGTTTCTCTGATGTTTGTTAATTTTTCTTGCTGATCCTTAGGAAGAACAATATCACTCATCATTCGTTTTGACTCTAGATCACGTTCTACCAATTCTATCTTTTTGAGTTCAGCCTGTTTAGTAAGGAATTCAACGTTCGTCTGGGCTTCTCTAACCCGTCTCCATTGCATAAGTGCGACTATTAGTCCAACTACTATTATGGCCGCTATTACTATATAAAATACATTTTGATCAATTGCTACCATATTATTACCTCTTTAATATTCTATCAATACTTTTATTTATGTATTTTTATTAGATTACTTAATCCATCCACGTAAATTAAGAACTAAATTAAATAAAGGAATAGGTGTAATTATCTGATCTATTAACAACTAATCCACTTTAACTGATGTTGTATATATGCTGATTTTTATATGATGGTTTTTATAATACTAATTGTATTAGATGTTATTTTAAATTTACTAGTAAAAAATAACTAGAAATGAAGACAATATATGGATCATTCTTTAGATTATATATTTGGGCAAAGATTATGTATCCTATTAAGACGTATGTAGTGATTTTATGATTGAAAAGTACAAAAAAGCAGGTAAAATAGTTTCGAAAACAAGATCAATGGCTGTAGAATACGTGAAAGCAGATATGAAAATTATAGATCTTATAAACTATGTTGAAGGCAATATAGTTGAAATGGGTGGATTACTTGCATTTCCATGTAATGTCTCAATAAACGAAATAACCGCACATTACACTTCACCACCCGGTGATGAATCTATCATTAAAATGGGCGATCTAGTTAAAATAGATCTTGGTGCACATGTAGAGGGTTATATTGCTGATTCAGCCATCAGTGTTTTTATAAATGATGACGGTTCAGCTTCCATTCATGATGATATTGATGGACAATCTGAAGAAAATTTAAGCATTAAGATGATAGAAACAGCACATGAAGCTCTTGAAAGTGCGATATGTACCATAAGAGATGGTGTGGAACTTGGTAAAATAGGAAAAGCAATAGAAGAAACTATAAATAATAAAAATTTTAATTCTGTTTCTAATCTGACAGGTCATAGTATGGATCGTTGGATACTCCATTCTGGAGTTTCGGTTCCTAACATCAAAGAGGAAAATAACCATATAGTACATGAAGGAGATGTTCTCGCTATAGAACCCTTTGTAACTAATGGTATTGGTCGTGTTGGTGATACGAATGATGCTTATATATTTAGGTTTTTACGTGGACGTCCTATGCGGATGGTACAAGCCAAGAAACTCTTGGATATAATTGCGACTAATTATAAAACACTTCCATTTTCACAAAGATGGCTCACAGATCATATAGATTCAAAATATCTTAATATGGCCATGAGACAACTTTTATCTTCCAGGGCAATTTATCCATATCATGTCCTCAAAGAAAAAAGCGACTCGCGGGTTGCTCAAGCAGAACACACTGTTATTGTTGAGTCAGATGGATGTAGGGTTATAACAGAGTGAATTTAATTATTTACAAAATTTTTTTAATATATAAAGACAGAATAGCAATTATTTATTTTCAGAAGAAACCCTGTATAATTAGCAATTTAAAAAAAATTCAAAATAAAACAGTGAGTAAGGGGATAAAATCCCACTTTACTAATCTGTACAATTACCTTTTTTAACTTAGACGTTTGCGAGTGGATCTTCCTTCTCACTACTACCCTTGTATGGAACGGGTAATCCCATTGCTTTTCGTCTGTCGATCTCCTTCATAGCTTTCTCCTTTTTGGATTTAGCTAATTTTGTGAGCATTTCAAGACCAAATTTACCTTCATCGATTGGTTTAAGTTCAATTGCACCAGCATCAACTGCTTGTTTGAATACTGTTTCACCAATATCTGTTCTTACCTGAATAGCTGACCACTTGTCAGGTGCTCCTATGGAACCTGTTGATATGTCAGACATTTCTGAAACCAGATCGAGACAAACTTTACATCCATTTTGTTCATAGCCATGTGTTTCTTTGATAGGGAAACTTATTAGATCATCCTGAGTCTTCACCCAAAATTTTCCTTTTCCTATGTCCATTTTTTCCACTAGGTCAAAATCAACACCAGCTTTAGCTGAAATAAATGTTTTAAGTGATTCAAATGGGAAGTTTTCAGTACAGCATATTCCAATATCTAGTGCTATTTTATCTGCTAAGAATCTTACACCAAATGGATAGGACTGCATTTTTCTTATACCCATAGTCTGACAAGGAATGGTAACTATACCAACCTTTTCAAGACCATATTGTCTGACAGCTTGTTTAAGAACCCAATTATTTGGGGATATTGTGTATTTGGTACCTGCTGCAGCCATAACTTCATCGGATGATAATGCTACTGTAGCTTCTGGTTTCCACATTTCATCTGAAGGTCCAGCTACCACTGCACCATCAATGAGTTTCTCATCAAGAGCGAAGGTTAAAAGAGCAGTTACTATTCCACCATCTTGTGAAATTTTTTGAATCTCTTTGTCGGTTGATCTTCCAAGAGTAATTTGTTTGTATGTTCCTAATACCATTTTTTCAACCTCCTATAAACCTAAGTCCTTATTTATCTGTTCGGCTGGCCACCAGCTTCTTGGACACTGGATGTAACATATACCACATTTCACACATCTTGCGCTGTTGAGTTCTGGTCTACCATCAGTCATGGTTATTGCACGGGTCTGACATGCCATTGCACATGTTCCACATCCGATACATAAGGCTTGGTTTACTACTTTATACTGAAGGTCACATCCACATGCTTCTGTGTAACCAACTAAATCTATCATTGGTTGTAAATAATCCATGTCACCATTAATTACAGCAACAACAACCTTTGCAATTATTTCTGGTGATGGTGGACATCCTGGTATTGCAGCATCTACTTTCACTAAGTCTGCAATTGGCACAAATGATTCATGATTTGGCTGGGCTTGCTGTCCACCCCTTGAATATCGAGTGAAACACCCTGTTGCAGCACAGGAACCTAAAGCCACTAAAAGTCCGGCTTTTTCTCTTGCTTCCATGAGCTCTTTAACACTGTGTTCGTCTTGTAAACATACTGAACCTTCTACAAGTACAAGGTCCATCTCTGGCATTTCCCATACATCTGCCAGAGTATGTCCATAAACAATTTCCACCATATTGGTGAGTAATTCGGCTAAAATGTCGTAGTTTTCACTGAGCGACATCATGTCCCCGGTACATCCTGATAAGTGGACATATCCGATTCTTGGTCTTGCTTTTTCTTCAGCCACCTTTTCAACCTCCTCTTTTGAAGCTAGTTCTTTTGGTTTTGCCTCCATTCCTAAAAATTCTTTAATTTTGGCTAACATTGGCTAAACCTCTATCTCTTTTAAAATTATTTTTATGGCCTCAGGAATTGCATCTTCCACACTCTTTGTTAAACCCAACTCAATGTCGGGGGCAGAGACAGATTCAGGTTGGCATCCAACTACCATGACTTCGCAAACTTTACTCAGATCGTGTAAAGGCTGATTTACTGGCCAAGAATGCACATTTTCATATGCCCCCTTAGGAAGTTCATCAACACCGAACACCCTGATGGTTCCTGGTTCTGCACCAAACTGTACAATGTCCACTACTATCATCTTTCTCCATGATTCATGGGGAAGTGAGAATACAAAATGTGGACCGCCAGTTCCGGCGTCTAATGTCATAGTATTATCTGGAAGTGGTTTTTCCTTTGAAAGCTCGTTTAAAGCGTCTATCACTGCTGGTCCAAATCCGTCGTCCTTGAACAAGATGTTTCCACAGCCAATTACTAATATCTCTGCATCGTATGGCATGTTAATTCCCTTATATCCTGACCATTTCGTTTTTAAGGACGCTCCTATCTTCATCGTCAACTACAATTACGTGGGTTGCGCATGAAAGACAAGGGTCGTATGCTCGTATTACGTGAGGTCCGAAATCATGGTGAAATCCTTCTGTTGCTGGTCCCATTGTTGGAATATTCCAAGTTGTTGGGACAAGGCAGCTGTAGAACTGTGTTTTACCATCGGCTATTTGTGCCATGTGTACATCCATTCCTCTTGGACCTTCAATTGCACCAATACCAAGCTTATTAGTACCAGTCACATCGTAATCGGCCATTACAGGAGCAGATGTGTCCAGTTCAGCAAGTATGTCAACAACTTTGGATATGTTAGTTTTCATTTCCATTGCTCTTGCAACGTGTTGAGCAACTACACCTTCACCAGAGTAGCTACCAAAGAGCGCAGCTCGTGCCCTAGGACCTACTTCTACATTCCTACCATCGTAGAGAGGTATGGTTGAGCATGCTCTTTTTCCTACTTCTGGGTCATCGTACCAAGTTTCTGGCATAATTTCGGTGAACCTGTCGAGATCGAATTTGGTTCTGTCACCGTAAGTATGATGTGTCGCTAATGTAGGTGCATTAGTAACTCCTAAACCTGCTGGGAGATCTTTATCTGCAACTAATCCTACTATAAGATCAACATGTGCATCTATTTTTGGTATGAGTGCTTTTGTTCGTGCGTATAACCTTTTTCTTGCTAGTTCACTAATATTACTAGCCATTCCACCGATTCTAACATCTGATGGGTGTATACCTTCTCCGGCAACCATGTCAACTACGTACTGCACTGTTTTCCTAATCTCTGAAACAGAGTTTATGGCAGTTGCCATTAGGTTTTCTGGTACGAAGTCAGTTGCGATCAAGAAGTGGTGTATTGCATGGCTGTTAATTGTGTGAGCTGCTAGTGTAAGCTCTCTTAACTGCCTAGCTGCTTTTGGTATTTCAATACCTAAAGAGTCGTCTATAGCTTCTACTGATGCTAGAGTGTGAGGTATAGGACAAACACCACAGATTCTCTGTACTATTACAGGTGCTGTTTCAGGTACTTTGCCTGTTACTATTTTCTCAAGACCTCTAACAGGAGTAATACTAAAGTATCGCCCCTTAGTTACGATTCCTTCATCATCGACATCCATGACTAATTCTGCATGTCCTTCCTGTCGTGACGTTGGCGATATAACTATTTTTTCGCTCAAATGTATCACCTCTTGTTTTTATATAATCTTTTGAACATCAATATTTCTCTTGATTATATATTATATTATAACCTTTTCTTTGAAGGTTAAAGTGCAAAATATATATATCATGAGGAACTAAACTATGAGTTCCTTATTGAAGTAGCTGAAATTTTGATTATTAAGTTACAATTAGTATGTGATTGCTAAAATATATTATCATAATACTGTTTCCCAGACCATTAATTGGGAAATGCATAATTATAAATCCAAATATCAGGATATAATATGGTGTTGAGCAAATACAAAAAATTTGATATCACTACCGAAATAATTAAAAAATAAAGTTGGACACAGTGATAAAACAAAGAATACTAATTCCAATTATAATTGACTTTAATGAGTAAAGCAGGGCATTTTATTATTAAAAAGCCAAGCATCTATTGTAACCATACTCAAAGATCAATACTTAACTGATCCAATATCAGGATCTGGACTTTCAAAAACAATTCTCACTATACATGCTTACGTTCAACAAATGTATTAGTTCTTGGTAATAAGAATATTAAATAAGAATAAATCTTAGAAAGTACCGGAGGGGTCGTTAATGGTTGAAATGGTCGAAACAGATGTTAAATGTTGTAAAATAATATCTGAAGATGTTAAAGACGCAGTGGTCCTTGAAGGATCACCAGAATTAGGGCTTATAGGTAACATACTTGGATGGTTACTTGTTGAAGAACTCAAAATGAAACAGATTGGTTATATAGACTCTAAAGAGTTTCCACCACTCGCAGTTCTTTACAAAGGTATTGCAATTCATCCTTTCAGGATTTACAGTACAGACGGAATAGTTTTATTCCTATCAGATTTCATAATACCACCAACAGTTTCCTATGACATGTCCAATGCAATAGTTGATTGGATGGAGAGAAACAATAGTAAAGAGTTAATAACGTTCAATAGTATGGTTGTAATGGAAAAAAGCGACTCTGTAGCAGCAGCTGCTAACTCAGAAGATGCGCTTAAAAGATTAGGTGACCTAGATCTCCCAATACTGCCCTTCGGAAATGTTAATGGCCTTTCAGGATCACTCTTAACAAGAACAGCAACCAAAGATATTCCAGCATCATGCTTGTTTGCAGAAGTATTAAATCAGTATCCTGATCCAAGAGCTGCAGCTAGTTTAGTGAATGTTTTAAATAAGATGTTGAATATAGAAGTGAATGCAGAACCACTCTTAAAAGAGGCTAATGAAATAGAGGATAGACTCAAAGAACTAGCAAATCGCGTTCCAAAAGAGCCAGAATCACCAATTTACAGTTAATTCAAAAAGGGCCCGTAGCCTAGTTGGATAGGGCGTCGGACTTCTAATCCGAAGATCCCGGGTTCAAATCCCGGCGGGTCCGTAATTAACTTTTTTAATAGTATTGTACATTATTACTTGTACAAGATAAGGTACTGTAATTTCAAAAAATCTAACAACATTTATTGTCTAAACTTAATAGAAAATTAAAATAAACAATGTGGGCCCGTAGCCTAGTCAGGATAGGGCATCAGACTCCTAATCTGAAGGTCCCGGGTTCAAATCCCGGCGAGTCCGTTCATAATTATTCATAAGATTCTGTTTTTAATAATATTTCCATTCAGATATTCTAACAAGTTCTAGATAAGTTTGAAAAAATAGTTCAATTTAATTTAATAAAAAAATAAAAAAATAAGTAATTTTATTCTGCTTTGGTAATTTGTGGTGAATTGTTAGCTTTTGATTCAGCTTTTATGAAGGATCCGAGGACTCCTCCAACAATTGAAACAATAATACTCAAAACCAAGTACATTATTAAACTACTTAGTAAAAGTCCTATTACTGCTCCGTAACCTGCTAAAACATATGTAATAAGTAATATTATTGTAACAATTATCCCTGCTATTACCCCAAAGATTGTTCCATTGAGTAATCCTTCTTTATAAGTTCCTCCAACCATAAATCCAACTGCTATACCTACTAGTAAAAAGTCTACTAATGATATGTTCAAGCCAGATACAATGTTTGATACAACATAAAGTGCTATTACCGCAACTATTCCAATTATTATTGATCTCCATTTAATCATTTCTTTCATTTTTTCACATCCCAATATTATATAATTCCTTTATTACTATCTTAAAGGTTTTCCAGATTTATACCCAAATTCAAAAAATTCTAAATTTAAATAATCTGATTTTAAATAGTTATTAAGAAGTAGTTAAAGTTAATATATCTAATTTACTAGTAAATTAAAATTATAATATTGATAAGGTAGGATATGATAGAAAATTTGGAGGGTATACCCGAAACATTGCTTATTCCCCTACGGGCTAGAGCTGTTGAAATAAAACATTCTAATCCTATAATTAAAGATTATAAAGCAATTGAGATGATGGGAACTAATTGAATATGACTTTAATAGATTTGATAGTGAGTTGGCCACCCAAATATCCATTGCAGTAAGAACGGAAATTTTAGATAATGCAACTAAGGAACTTATGAATAAATTTCCCTGTGCAGTTATTATTAATATTGGCTGCGGTTTAGATACTCGTTTTTCTAGAATTGATAATGGTAAGTCCGTTGGTATGATTTAGATTTGCCTGAGTCCATTCACCTTAGAAGACAATTCTTTAAAGAAACAGATCGTTACCAAATGATTGCCAAATCCGTATTTGATTACTCATGGATACAAGAAATTCCAAAAGGAACTCCTATTTTAATAATTGTAGAAGGATTATTCATGTATTTTACAGTAGAAGAAGTAGTTGAATTGTTAGATCTGTTGGT
The DNA here is from genome assembly GCA_003151535.1 of Methanobacterium sp. GTDB lineage: Archaea > Methanobacteriota > Methanobacteria > Methanobacteriales > Methanobacteriaceae > Methanobacterium_B. The sequence goes on along the minus strand of PLXT01000051.1, from coordinate 12,131 downwards.
TAAATCATTTGAGGGTGCAGAAATTCTTGTTGAGACAATACCTCCATATTTGGTAAAACAAAGCAAAAAAACAGGACATTATTAAAAAAACAATACCAAATGGATGTCCAGTTTAAGTGGGAATCAAAAAGGGGAAAGAAATTGAAAAAATCAACCCTCAAATTAAATTTATTGAAGAGTGGCGTTATTTCGATTATCATCGTGACAAATGGGAAAGCATACGATGGCTTTCTCTAATTCCACAATTAAAATAGATTTGGTAATAGGATTATCCATTTAAAATTTAATTAAATACTAGAAAAATAAAAAAAAATAGATTTTATTATCTTTGAATATTTCTATCAATTTTGCGGAAGATTTCGTCCTAAAAATTGCATTAATAACGTGACAACGATAAATCCACCAATAATAACTCCGAAAACTGTAATTACGTCTGACATGATTTTACTTCCTAACTTTTTTTTAATTATAAATTTACTATAAAAAATATAAGTTCTCATGATTAATATGTTTTTGCAAGTTAATGTATTAATTAATCTTCGTTCATTACTGTTTGTGCACTCTCAACAAATTTTATTAATGTTTTCATTTCATCTGTGAAGTTTTCGAAATCGCTTGCACCTATCAAAACAACTACTTGATTCTCTTTTAACTTGTCAACATCCTGAGGAATGATAACAAGTTCACCTTGTACCTTTGCACATAAACCTACACTTGTTTTCAGATCCATTTTAAATCACACCCTATGAACATATCCCAACTACCAGATATAAATTAAATGATTATTATTTCAATCTGATCAATTTTATTTCATAAGTTCAATCAGTTCCAGTAATAGATTCTAGTAAATTTTATGAAAATTTTTGTTGATTTAAGTCTGGATCAGTTTTAGGCAGTATTATCTCCCCATATTTACCTCCACCACCGGCCTTAATTTCAAGGGATTTATTTCGGAATGCCTTTATAACTGAAGCTACCTTCGGATCAACTTTTTTAACTTCTTCCATTGGTGCATATATTAAAGCTGTAATTTCATTATTGAATCTTCTAACCATTTCTTTCCATATCTTCTGTACAAAAACAGTTGTAACACCCTTTCCATGTGTGATACTTATTATCTCTGCAAGTGGAAGTATGTGTATATATGGTGGCCTATGCATAGGATGATGTGGTTTTTCCCAATTTGAAAGCTCATGTATTCTGTAATCAACACCTTTCTTTATTTTACCCCCACATGGGCAACGCATCTTCATATTAATTGCATCTTCTATTGAGTATTGAGTAAAGCATTTTGAACAAGCTGTATGATGATATTTTCCAAGTCTTGGATCGAATCCGTAATTAGCTTTTATTTTCTTATTTAAAATTGAATCCTTAACTCCATGAAAAGTTAGCTTTTTAATTTCAAGTTCATTAAACTCCCTTCCTAACCTGTGAGGCCATGGAGAATGGGCATCTGAATTGGTTAAAAATGGTATGTTCTCTAGTTCTTCGATTTTATCCGCCATATCAGAATCTGCTGAAAGTCCCAATTCCAAAAAATCAGGCATTTGCCCGTAACAGTCATTAATACTTTCATATTCTTTGTAAATACTGGTCCATGGCGTAAAAGCATGGGCTGGACCAATTATACAACCATTTTCATGAGCAATCTCCATTATCTGTGATCCATCCATCCTAACTCGCGGTCGTCCATCAGAATCCATATTACCCTTCATTTGACCCCGTGTATTCATTGCTGATTCTATTGATGGGAATATTATAAGATGGTGGACTCTTTTAATATCCTCAACCTCAGTTGTTAGTATAAATTTAGATTCCTCTTGTGATGAATTTTGGTCAGAATCTCTTGCACTCTCTTTTAAGGAGAAAATTCCGTCAGATGTTTCTTCAATTGTTTCTTCTAAAATTTTGAGCCATTTAAGGTGGAGTGCATCGCCTGTAGCAACAAGATCAAGTCCTTTAAGCTTCGCTTGAGGGGCCATAACTGGCGGTATCATATTTTTAGATGTTGCTATTGAATAACAACCATGTATGTGTAGATCAGCGTTTATTATCATTTTTATACCCGTTATTTAATTTACTAATATCAATTATACTCATATTAGGAATATGATTTATAGTTTAATATCATTGGGTATTTAAAAAAAATAGAATTTAAAATATTATAATCGAATATTAAACAAAATATGAAAGATAATTGAAAAAATGATTATCCAATGTATCGAAGATCTTCTTCACCTTGGACAATATTCATTCTCTCACTCATTTCTCTTTCCATCTGTTGAGCTTTAGATATCATTTTTCTGGTTTCTTCAGCCCGTTCTTCAAGTTTTGCAATGTCAAGTTCGACATTTATCAATTTTTGGAGTACTGTAAGTACTGCTTTTGATGCTTCAGCATCAATGAAGTACCCGGGGGTTTCTCCCATTAAACATACACCCATCATACCATTTGACATTCCAAGACCTAATATAAGACCAGAAGCCCCTATAATTCCGCCATCTGCAGTTCTTAAAGCTACGTCATGTGTTTTTAACATTTCTGCAAGTTCTAAATTGGTTGCTGCACCAAAAACCTTTGGTTTATCCACAGGTTGACCAGTTCCAAGACCACCTAATGTGTAGATCTGTTTTACACCATGTTTTCCAACAAACTCAATGACTGCACTACATATTTCGTATTGACCTTCAGGACTAAGTCCCTGTGTATTTCCAACAAGGATAATATAATCTTGCTTATTTTCTCCTTGTGACTTAAGGTAATAAAATTCATTCTTCATGGGTTCAATTATGCCGTTCTCATCCACAAAAACTTGTGGAGGAAATGCTGGAGAGTAAAGTTCAGCGAATTTAACTGCGTTCAACTCGTGTATCATATGGTCTGCAACTAATTTACCTACATGACCAATGCCTGGAAGAGCTTCGATGAATATTGGTTCGTCTAGAACCACATCTTCCATGATATTAATAAAAGTCTCTTTCATCTAACCAACTCCTTTTCGCTCTGCAAGATCTGCTTTTTAAGCATACGTCTATATTTGCCGTATTTATCCTCAGGAGAGTATTTGGGCGGGTAGATTACACCAACCTCTCCCCCGCAGGGGCATTTGTCGGTGAGGGTGTACTCCCCACAGGACTTGCATTTTTTCATTTTAAACTTCATTCAAGTTCTCGTTGGAAGGTGCCTTCGCCTCCTTCCTCTAAAACAACTTCTATGGCCTTATCTGCAGCTTCTTTAAGAATTGTCTCTGCGGTGATATAATCTGACGATTTAACCATTAACCTGTATCTTGGGGCCCCAACACACTGTACAGAAATTTCATCACCGTTTATAGCGCTTAGTGCTTTTTTGATAACATCTACCCCATTGTTGGAATATGATTTCAGATCAATATATCCAGTAATATTTACTTCGGGCGGAGAAATATTCTTTTTAGCGACTTCTGTTATTGCATTAGCCCATTCTTCACTCATCCCACGTTCTATGAGAGGTTTTGCTCCTTCTTCGGCCCCTATTTCAAATGCGCCATAGAGGTCTCCGAATTCCTCCATTATTCCGTAGCCTACTTCTTCATAACCCGCATCGAGATCCTTCCCGAGAATTTTTGCAGAAAATTCAAGGAGTTTCTCGGCCTTCTGCTCTATCTTCCATTGCTGGATTTTCCTTGTACGCTGGTCTTCCCTTATCCTTTTAAGTGAAACATCAACGTGGCCCTTTTTAGGATTTACACGAAGAACTCTGGCAACGATTTTTTGATTTTCTCTGACATAGTCCCTTATGTTTTTAACCCAACCAGATGAAACCTCAGATATGTGTATAAATACTTCTTTACCATCATATTCTTCGAGGCTTCCGAAGGCACCGTAGTTCAAAACTTTATGAACAGTTCCTACTACCAGATCCCCTTCATCCGGCCATTCTTTTCTCATTCTTACCATTAGAACACCTATAATATATTTAGAATATATTATCAATCATTAAATAATAAATTCAATTATTTGAATAGAGATTTAACTCTTATTAGTTTTTGTTACTTAATTGAGCAAACCTATTAGTTTTAACCTATTTAATCCATGACTTCAACGATCTGAGCAGTTATCTCAGATTTTCCACCCTTTGGTTTTACAAGGGTTTTGCCACATATTATGCACTGTACATTGGATGCAGCATGGTCGAATACTATTTGCTGATTTCCACAGTCCACACATTTGACTTTTAGAAAATTGCTTCTTTTATTTCTGTAACTTGCCATAATACTCACCTACATTACGAATTCTACTTTACCGGCTCTGAATGACGATCTCTTTATATGAGACTTTCCACATTCCTTACATTTGTATCTAAGGTCCAGTTTTTTGATCGGCTTGTTTCTTGATGGTAGTGGTCTTGGGTAACCCCTGTATCCACTTGTAACTCTTCTAAACTGCCTCTGACCCCATTTGAGCTCACTAGCTTTTCTTCTTTTTGCTTCTAATACTTCGTGAATTGTATGTTTTTTACAGCTTGGACAGTAAGTTCTCCTTTCTTTAGGAATCTTCATATGATCACCTCTTAAATGTAAAAATAAGTCGTGCAATTAACCTTCGTAATTAATATGCTCTTTTTAAAACTTATTTAAACTGAATATTTTATTATGCAGTTATTGTACTTCTTTATAAAAAGTCCAATTAATGTATTAATTTGTTTATCAGTTACAGTTTATTTATATGTTTGTATAATTATTCCTTTGTTATTTTTCACAAGGATCTTTGCATTGGGCTCGGGTATAGTTATAAGATCCTGGGGATATACTGGTCCGTAAACATTCTTATCAACCCCAATGATTGATGGAAGTTCCTCTAGGATCATCAAAGTTTTAATGTGGCTTTTTTCAGAGTTTTGTACTTTGTTGTGGTCTATAGATGTAGCATTATCAGAGGATTCTTTAGAATCCCCAGAAGTAATCCCTACATTAGATGCATTTTTAGCAGAGTCGAATTTAACAGAACCAATCGTGTTATTGTCTTCAGTGCTTTTTTTAGCCCCATCATTTCTTGAAGGTTCTGATCCGAACCTTTCAAATATTTGGTTTTCAAAATTGCCATTATCTGATTTAACAACTTTATCTTCTTTGACAGGAGATTCTGCTTGTGCATCTGATAGTAGTTCATCTATATTAATTGATTTTAGAGAGATATCTTCTTTAGATATTCTGTTTACAGGAATTTCAGCGTGGTTACCTTGATTTTTTTGTATATAAGACATTAAAGGTGCTGTTAACTTTTTCCTGTACTTGATGAATGAGTCAACAAGTTCCAAATATAGTCCTTCCTCTTCAGGAGTGGAATTTATTGGGATGGTTATCTGATTATCATTATTTGAATCCTTACTTTTTGACTCTTTAAAAAGTTGATATGCTCTCTGCACATTCATAACTGCACTATTGGCTATTTTATGCTCTCTCCTTTCGCATATCTCTGCCACAATTCTCTGGGCATCCCTCAACAGATAAGATTCAAAGGAAAATGGATTGTTATCAATCTTCCTCATGAGCCTGTTGAGGTAGTTGGAGACTTCAGTGTAGAAATTATCGCCTACACGAGATAGACCGCTTATACTACGCTCTTTCTTTTGTATCTCCCTCAGTTTCTGGAAAAATTCATCCAACCCTATTCCTCACTTTCTATCCTTGGAGCTAAAAGGAAACTTAGTTCACCCTCTTCTGAAACCATTTTCATGGCCAGATTAAGAGGCATATCATTTCCAAGACTTAAAACTGCGGTGTCAGAAAATCGATCGGCTTTTAACATCTCTTTTATTTTCTCAAGAGAGAAAACTGATTTTGCATTTTCTGTTATCTTCTCACCATGAAGATACTCTATCTTTGCATCACCAAACTCTCCTTCAGCAGAAGCAATAAATTTATCCTCATCAACCATAAGTGATATTTTATCAGAAACAATACCTATGTCTTGGATTGAATTTTTAAGCAATGAAAATGGAATTTCAAATATCGATGGGTAATCCAAGTCTGGAGGGCTTGGGGCCTCGTATTCGATATCAATAAGCCTTATCTTAAAGGTACGCCTTGCTTCATCCTCAAATGTAATTATCAAGTTACCTTCATCAACTGTGAGCTCAACTACATCGTCACTTTTTGCCCTTTTTAGAACCTTCATAAGCTCTTCGGTATCAACATTTATTTTTAGCGGTTCATCACAGGAATAAACATCGAATAATGCTGATTTAAGTTCAAGGTGCACGAATGTGATATGAGATCTATCTAGTGCATCGAGTCTTAATCCATCGCTGTCTGCTTTCATCTGAACTTCGTCCACAATTGAAGAAATAGCTTCGAAACTTGTTTTTAATACATTTGAATCACTTAAAACCGCTTTGAACATTTTCATCCTCCTTGATTATCTTTTATTCTCTCCAAGTATATTATCCTTATTATCGTCACTTACCTTATTATCATTTTCTTTATCTTTCTTAGAATTTCCATCTGATTCAGAACCTTCATCATTAACTTCAAGTTCTGAACCTATCTTACTGAGAGAGGTCTTATCCATAATACTCTGTGCAAATGCAGCAACAATTATTAGGACACCCAGTAATATTAGAAATGCATCTGCAGTTGCATCTTCCCCAAATATAACATTATCCGCCACCTTTATTACCGATGCAGAAACCAGTACTAAACCGTATAATATTAGAAATCCACCAACAATAAGGGCAGAACCCTTTATTATTTTATCACGGTTGGTTTTTATCAATTTGATGAAATTATGTTCTAACTGTATGGGGATATGATATACATTATCCTCATCTTTTACATGTTCATTAGAACCTTCCTCTTTATCAGAGTTATTTTCATCATTCCCGGAATTTTCTGAGGATTTTTGTTTAGATGAGCTCTCAGGATTTTTAGGAATCTTAACTTCTGAGATTTTTTCATTATCAGATTTCTCTTGGTCTTTATCATCTGAATTTTTAATATTGGAACTTCCATATTCCTGAGGTTTATCTGAGTTCCCGTTATGATTTTTGGAATCTATTGAATTCCCCTGTTTGTTATTAATATCCTTCTCTGAATCCCCCATCAATAAATACTCCCCCTGAAAAGAAATAGGTTGATTAACGCGATTAAGTTAATTTCTTAACAATATCAATTAATCATATTCACGCCATGTACAAGAACACTTGGTACACCTGAAAAATCTTGTCTCAGACTCATCTGCACCCCTAGTCTGGATAAGCCACCAAGATGCTTCTTTATTATCACATTTAGGACACCTAACAGTAGTTGTAGGTAAAGTTTGAATTTCGTCGCTTGTAACAATTATGCTCTCATTGTTAGATATCTTTTCAGAAATTTCATATTCCTTCACTGCATCCTTTGTTATCTTAGTTGTGTATTCACAATTTTTACATTCAAAACAGTCACCTTTAGGAAACATAACTGTTCCACATTTAGGACAAAATTTCATTCATATCCTCCCCATCATAAATTTGATAATTACATTGTAAGATCAAAGTTATTAAATTAAGTTTATATTTCAATTCAAATTTGTTATATTATTTTACATTTTAAACAATGCATATAATTGTTTATATTAATTTGTTATTATAAGGAGTTTGATTGCTACTTTAGAACCATTATTTTAGGAGTTTAAATGCGTCTTCGAGAATCTTATTATGATCAAATGCCAATTCAATCTTAGAAATTTCATCTATCTTCAAACATTGCACATCTGCTGCATCTGTATCTGCAACAAGCTTTCCACCAATTTTATGTCCCAAAAAGCATATTGAAATTATATGTCCCCTAGGATCCCTCTGAGGATCAGAATATACTCCCACCATACCATCTAATTCTATATCAAGACCTGTTTCTTCTTTAGACTCCCTAATGGCAGCTGCTTCCACTGTTTCACCATATTCTACAAATCCACCAGGTAATGCCCATGAACCTTTAAAAGGAGGATTTTTACGCCTTATTAGTATGACAGAGTTGTTCTGTGTAATTACAGTATCGACAGTTAAAAGAGGATTTTTAATATAGAACACTTCCTAGGATTTGATACGACTTTGGTTGCAATATTTATTTTAAGCACTTCCCCTTGATTCACCAGATATAATTCCTGCTGCGATAATATGTGCTACCCTGAGAGGTTCAGGTATTGCACTTCGTGTGGTAGAAATTCGTACTATCTCCTCTGCATCTTCTAATTTAATTCCATATATCTGGATGTATACGGGTTCAGAGTTGTCTATCTTGTAGACTTGTCCAGCTTCAAGCAGATTTGCCCATCTTAATTCCCAATCATCAAATCTTTTTAATGCCTTTTTAATTCGTTCAAAGTTTGGTATTTTCCGCATTATTACGATAACAGGCACACCTGTAGATTCAAATATCTCGCGAATGTTTACGAGGTTAAAACCCCCAAATGTGATGCCATCAAGCATAATAACTCCAAGTTGGCCAAGGTTCCTTGAATTTTTAACCATATCAGTTATTTTTTCAGTTCCATCTGTGCCATCACCATGGATATAGGTACTTAGAACACCATCTAACCAATTGCCTGCCCTGAAAACAGTACCCACTAACATAACTTCTTCAGTTGTGTGGGAAGGAAATGGGGAATCATCAACCCCTAAAATTCTTATCTCCTGTTTAATAATTCTGAATTTCTTGGTTTCATTTCTTGGTTTCATCTTCAGAAGAAATTATAAGATTCTTTAGTTCTTCAGATCTTGATTTAACAGTTTCTGCTGCAGTTTGAAGTGATTTTTTAGGATTTTTACCCTTTACATACAGTTTTGGCTGTCCTATAATCGGATGTTCTATTACGTAAGCTGCTGCTTCAACATCCTCATCTTCCATAAGTGTTTTTCTTAAAGTGTTGCATAGAGAATGAGATTCTCCAGTAATTTCTACCTCATATTCCTTTTTTGTTTCCTTAATAACCTTCATATTATCCCTCATATTTAGAAGAAAGATTTCTTCGTTCTTTATTCCCACAATTTGGACATTCGACTTCGCTTTTACTTGTTTGTTTCATGTAATGCCTGCATTTGGTACACATGGCCTTTAAAACACCGAGTTCATCTTCGGCTGTAGTAAGATCAACATTGTCAATGCCTATTATTTTGGTCACCTTTGCCTCAATAAGATCTCCTATTCTGAACTCATCGGTTAATTTGGCTACGTAACCTTTTTGGGCTTGTGAAATATGTATCCCCCCTGAGAAGGATGTTACAAGACCCCTACTATTATCTTTAATGCTGTCCAGTTTAATAAGGGCTCTTTGACCTCTCACATCTGATACCTGACCAACAACAACAATTCCTGTTCTAAGCATCGAGGGAGAACTTGTTTTTGGTATTATGGATATCTTTTTATTTTTATTGTCTACAGCCACTGTTCCTGCCACTAGGGATCTTATCCTACCTTCATCTTCATAGGTCCATTCTGATGGAACGAACTCCTCAGTGACCCCTAAAGCATTCCCCGGCAAAACAAAATCTCCAGATTTGGTTTTCATATATTCACCTCAACTTAAAATAAGTACTAATCATTCATGAATTGTAATCTACATTCATATCTATTCAAATGAAATTCATTTTTCATGCTACTAATATTATAGTGACTTACTATTTGAGTTTCATGTTTATATAGTATTATACAAGATTTGAATTTTTATATCCCATATATTTTATTCGTTCTAACAATATCATATACCGTACTTAATTTCATCCATTTCATAATCTTCCCATTTCCTCTTACCAATAGCTATTTCAAGTTCTTGAGGAGTTAATAATGGTTTTTTATACATGATAGAATCATCAATAGCAATTCGAGGGCATGCAGTCATTACAAAAGCATCGAGATCCATGAATGGCAACAATATGTTGGGCGATACATCATCAAGAAGTAATATAAATCCTTCCCTTCCTGAATCTTCCAACATACTTTTTATGGTCTTTGCGAGTTCCAATCTCGACTGTCCCTTTTTCGAAGATACTATAATTCCAAATTTCTTGGCATCCATGGCCTTAGCTATTCTTGCATAACGTATGCGTAATATTTTATCTGCAAATTCTTCTATTTCCCTTGCATCTCCTAAATAGGGGTCTGCAACGATCACGGGTTTATCTGTGAAAAGTTTAATACCCAATGCATGGAAGTTTCCACTTCCAACATAGAGAAATGCATCGGCATCAAGATTTTTTATGGCTGAAAAGTTACAGCCCAATACTTGACCCTTTATTGTTCCTGCGCCCTCTTCCATTAAAATTTCCTTTCCATTTTTTTCAAGAAAAACTGAAACTTCTTTCAATAAATGCAAATGTTGAGCAGTTGTTACAATTCCAATTCGTTTATAACCATCCAACAGATCAATAGAACTTTTAACACATCCAATCACATCCATATTAGAACGGGCGTCAACAAAAATAATGGGCAGATCATAATTTAGGGGGAGGGGTCTGTGTCCGAAGTGAACTAAAACGCCTACAGAATCAATCATATCCAAATCTGCCACATCACAGGCACCATAACATGGAACAGCAGATATTATCACGAGAGCCCCTGTTTCCTGTTCAATTTGTCTGGCAATTTTTGTTGCATGGACTTTAAGACCCTCTGGAAATTGAAGACCAACTTTTTTAGCATTTAAATCCTTAATCTTTTCTATAACCTCAACTATCTCAAGTTCATGATTTGACATTTCTGATCCCCATATAAGAAATAATTAATTTTTAAAGTTATTACAATGATATCCAAATAATTATTCTGCGACGCTTCCTTTTATTACAACCCTTCCATCTACCACGTCTACCAATATCAAACTTTTAACTGTGAAACCTGTTTCTCTTTTAACTATCTCTTTCCCAGTCCCCTTCTCTATCACTGCCATCACGTCGACAATTTCTACACCCATTTTTTTTAGAGCATTTAAAACTGCTATCATGGTGCCCCCAGTACTAACAACATCATCTACAAGGATTATTTTATCACCCTTCTGTAAACCGTTAATATAAAGCTCGCCCTGACTGTATCCCGTAATTTGGTGCACTGGAACTTCTCCATCTAACCCATAAGCACGCTTTCTAACTACTACAAATGGTACTCCAGTTTTTATGGATAAAGCGGTTGCTATATGTATCCCCATTGACTCAACACATACTATTTTATCTACTTCCATATTTCCAAATTTTGAAATCCCATCTGCGACTTCTTCAAGTATTGAAGGTTCAACTAAAGGGATACCGTCGGTAATTGGATGGACAAAATAGTCATATTCGCCTTTTTTTATTATAGGTGCTTTAATTAAGCTGATCTTGAGTTTTTCAAACATTTTTATCACCGGGTCATCGTATTATGAATTAAAAATTTAGCAATACTAAATACATTAAAATATAAATTCATCTATCTAAAAAGTTGATGGTATAATTCGTAATTTAGATTTAAGTCATATTTTTATAAAATCCTTTATCAACAACTTATTATTATATCTGAACGAATTTATATTTAATAATTGAAGTAATTAAGATAAATTTCTGTTTTTTTTTTAATGGACACTAATTTAAATATGTCAATGAAGAAAATACTTAAACTCTTAATATAATAATATTGAATTTACTAAAAGAAAGAATATATTATACAAATAATAAAATTTCTGAATATTTAAAAAAAAACTTGAAATTTTAAAACAGGTGAGCAATATGTTAGGCAATTTAGGAAAAAATCTGACCAAAACAATGAAAAAGCTGGCAGGAATGTCCATAATTGACGAAGAAGTTGTGAAAGAGGTCATAAAAGACATTCAAAGGGCACTTATCCAGTCAGATGTGAATATAAAACTTGTTTTAAAACTTTCAAAGACCATAGAAGATCGTTCTTTAAATGAAGAACCTCCAAAGGGAGTTACACCCAAGGAACATGTTATTAAGATAGTTTATGATGAACTGGTGAATCTACTCGGTGCAACTGCCCAAGAAGTAGAGATCCATAAAAAACCCTACAAAATACTATTCATGGGACTCCAAGGAAGCGGTAAAACGACCTCAATAGGTAAACTTACCCGTTACTTGCAAAAAAAAGGTTTTAATCCCGCAATTGTTAGTACAGATACTTGGAGACC